>JAISTB010000013.1 GCA_031272775.1 Fusobacteriaceae bacterium
GCGTGGATGATCCTACTTGACAATTCCTTGATTCCTTGATATAATATGAAAAAGATAATCATAATATCCTTGAAAAAAAGAAGAGGTAAGTCATGAACGAAATCGTGAAAAATGTAGCAGACAGAAAGATCATCAATATCACTGGAAAAAGGCAAATTACAATACCTTTGAAGTTTTATGAAAAATTACAGCTGGGCAAGGAAGTGGAGTGTGTTCTTACGGATGATTCCCTTGTGATTCGTCCACTGACTGGACAGGACGATAATTTTTCCGTGGAAATTCTGAAGGATTTGATCTCGCAGGGTTATTCAGGGACTGAGCTTGTCGAGAAATTCGCGGAAATGCGCAAGCAAATCCGAAAAGCAGTCGGAACCTTGATCGCGGAAGCAGATGAGATCGCGGCAGGAAAAATAGAAAGCGAGACCACTGCAGATATTTTCGGTGAGGTCTAGAATGTATGAAATCCGATATCATCAAGCTGCCATAAAGTATCTGAAAAAAATCAAGGATAAAAAGCTGAAAGCGGAATTTATAAAAGCAATCGGGCAACTTAAATCCAATCCCTATGTGGGGTCTCCAAAAGTTGGAGATTTGAACGGAATCTACGGATATGATGTCCGGTATAAAGCGGTCAATTATGAGATTGCTTATCGGATCTATGAAACGGAGAGCAAACTGGTAGTTGTAATTCTTGCCGGTACGAGAGAAAACTTTTATGAAGAACTGAAGCGATTGTTGAGGAGTTAGCGGTCGTATGAAAGCCGTGCACCCCTGCGTGGATGAGGGTTTCGCTGATGAAGCGAGGTGGGTGGACAAGTATTGAAAAAATTGAGGAGATCTTGCTAAGGAGCAAGAAAAGAGAAAAACTTGATGAGATGGCAACTGAGGGGTTGTCGTCATTCGTAAATCATTCCCGAAAGGCGAATCCTTCAAGCAAATCGAGTTTTTTACGAACCGAAAGACAACGAGGAGTGGTGATCGTAACTCATGGATAAAGTAAACATTTTCAAAGATATCGAAGGGATGGAATTTCCGGCAGGTCGCAGGACACGGGTCATCATCGGGGAAAACGGCGCCATCAACGGCGAATATTTTTGCCAGGGGTATGTGGTCATTTATCCCGGCGGCTCAATCCCCGAGCATTCCCATGAAACGGTGGAAACCTACACGATCCTCAAGGGGAGCGGCAAAATGACTGTCGGAAGCGAGTCCGAGCCCATCACGGAAGGGGAGACGGTCTACATCCCGCGGAATCTTCCCCATGCCCTCGAGAACACAGGATCGGCGGATATGCACATGATGTTCGTGTACGCGCCCAAGATGATCGTGGATCACTGGGCCGAAGAAATGTCCGGCGAGCTGAAGTGACGAATCCAATAAATAAAGGAGATGCATATCATGCGCCTCCAGATTAAATCCGGCAGCCTTGATTTCCTTCGCGCGGGCGGGGGTGATCCCAATCTTTACAACAATGATAGACTTCAACACCCGTATTCCCCGCGTGGGCGGGGGTGATCCTGAGGTAAAGTCTATCAAGTTTGAACAGTTTGTGTGCTCCCCGCGTGGGCATCCACTTCCGGAAAAAACACGGATAAGGGCTTTCCGAGGCATTTCCCGCTGTCTTTCTTCAAAATTTTTCTTTTTGCTCAACTGCGCGACGTTTTCCACAAGGACTTGCGATCTCGGGGAAATCATACATATGAAGGGAACTTTTTCGGGAATGTGGGGCAGGTCAATCATCGGAATCCACGCTCCATTTTCATTTATAATTCTGTAATCATGCCTTTCAGTCTTGTATCACATATTTTTTTTCATGTCCATGATTTCATTGAAAATGGGTAAATTCCCCTTGACATTTCCACCCCGACCCCTTACAATATAGAAAACCATTCGGCTCATTTCAAAACAAAATACGGCTCATTTTTTGTAAAATTTGAGCCGAAAAGGAAGTTCCCGTGAGCCGAAAGACAGGAGGGACCCATGCTGTCGGAACGTGAAAAAGACATTTTGGAATTGATTCGAGAAAAGAAATCCTGCGCTACCGGCGAGCTTTATAACGCGATGAATAGCAGCAACCCGGTCAGCCTCGCAACCGTAAAACGGGATTTGAAAAAACTCGCGGACAACCGCCTGATCTTACCGGTTGGAAAAGGAAAGACTTCACGTTACATTCTGTCGCCGGAATATCAAATTCTCTATCCGATCAATATTCAGGAATACTTTTCAAAAGAAATTGACGCCCGAAGCATAAAGGAAAACTTCAATCGGGAACTGTTGCGGACAATTTTGCCGGAAATCCGGATTCTTTCAACGGAAGAACAGGTTAAACTCCGCAATCTGCAAAGCATTTTCAGAGATCATGTCGCTGAGCTCGGCTCTTGCGGTTATCGCAAAGAAATGGAAAGACTGGCTATCGATCTCAGTTGGAAATCTTCACAGATTGAAGGCAATACCTATACCCTCCTGGAAACGGAACGGTTGTTGAAAGAAAAAAAGACCGCATCCGGAAAAACGAAGGAAGAAGCGATTATGCTCCTCAACCACAAAGAAGCGATGGATTTTATCCTGGAAAACCCCGATGTTCTGATACAACCCACGATCTCCGCCGTTGAAGATATCCACAGCATTTTGATCAAAGAATTGGATGTGGATCGGAATATCCGCTCACGCCGCATGGGAATCACCGGTACGAACTACAGACCTTTGGATAATGAATTTCAGATCCTGGAAGCCATGAGAGACATGTGCAAGATTCTGAAAGACCGGGATGTATTTGAGCAGGCCATGCTCTCACTTCTTTTGATTTCCTACATTCAGCCCTTTATGGACGGGAACAAGCGTACGTCCAGGATTGTCAGCAACGCGATCCTGATCGGGAACGGATACTGCCCCCTTTCTTACCGGACAGTGGACTCTTCCGATTTTAAAATGGCTGTTCTATTATTCTATGAACAAAACAATCTTTCTGCGTTTAAAGAAATATTTATTGACCAGTACGAATTTGCGGTGAAATCGTATTTTTGATAACCGCCATTCTTTACAAATTGTTATATTGATTGCTCCCCGCGTGGGCGGGGGTGATCCCTGACAACGATTCTGAAAAAAGCCATCAAGGAACGCCGCCCCCCCATCCTCCGGGAAGAATCCCCCACAAAATTTCTCATACTAAATCCCTGCATTTAAGCGTGAAGGAACCGGAAATACAAAAATCCGGCTCTTTTTTTCTTTTTTTTGGTACTTCCACTCTACAGCCTTGAGCCTTGATAATTGCGGGATTTTGAAATTTTTCTGTAAGAATTCGAACTGTTTTGAACAAAAAATAATCAAAATTTGCTTAAAAACTACTTGAAATTTTTTCATGATGGGGTATAATATAGGTATATAACAGGTAGTACCAGTATCGGCTTGTCCTTTCCTGGGTCCGTTTTCAATGAAACACACAGCTTCACGCAAGCGCGTCGAAAGGTTTGTCCGGCGCGATTGCCCAAACACCGTTTGTCTTGCGGTATAAGAATTGTATCGGCCGTATGAACCGGATCCCGCGGGATCCGGACAAAAATTGAAGGAGGTATTTGTTATGTCTACTGGATTTTTAGCACTCTTGGCTTTTATCCCGATTCTTGTCGCACTTGTCCTCATGGTCTGGGTCCGCCTCGGCGCCATGAAAGCCATGCCGGTCGCCTGGTTCACCTGCGCCGTCATCGCCGTGGCCGCCTGGAAGCTGCCGGTGTCCTATGTGGCCGCCCTCAGTATTCAGGGGATCATCAACGCCTTCAGCGTTCTGATCATCGTATTCGGCGCGCTCCTGATCCTGCACACGCTCCAGTACTCGGGCGGTATGGAAACCATCCAGTACGGGATGCAGAAGATCAGTAAGGATATGCGCGTACAGGCCATTATCGTCGGCTATCTCTACGCCGCCTTTATCGAAGGAGCCGCGGGCTTCGGAACGCCGGCCGCGCTTGCCGCGCCGCTTTTGCTCTCTCTGGGCTTCCCGCCTTTGGCTTCCGCCATCCTCTGTCTCGCGTTCAACTCGTTCCCCGTGACCTTCGGAGCGGTAGGAACGCCCATTATCACCGGATTCGGCACATCCATCGCCAATGTTATGGATAAAGCCGTGGCCGCCGGGTTCTTCGCCGACCGCGTCGGCGTCATGAAAGCCATCGGCGAAACCGTTACGCTGATGCATGTCCCCATGGCCTTTATCCTTCCGATCTTTATGCTGGGCTTCATCACCCGCCTGTTCGGGCCCAACCGGAAATGGTCGGACGGCTTCAAAGCTTGGAAATTCTGCGTATTCGCGGCGATTTCCTTTTCGGTTCCCTATATGTTCCTCGCCTGGGTCGTAGGGCCTGAGACGCCCTCTGTCGTAGGCGGCCTCGTCGGTCTCGGCATCGTCATGTACGGCGCCAGCAAAGGCGTCTGCGTGCCCAAAGAAGTCTGGACATTCGGCGACGATTCCAAATGGGACAAGAGCTGGACAGGCAACGTGGCCTTTGACAAAAAGGCCGAGCTCAAACCCCAGATGAGCCAGATCATGGCGTGGCTCCCCTATATTCTCATCGGCGGCATTCTCATTCTCACCAGAATCCGCTCGCTGCCCTTCATGAAATTCCTCCAGAGCAATATCGTGCTCCGGGTGACCGATATCCTCGGCTGGGCAGGCGTCAGCGACAGCAGCATCCAGTTCCTGTATCTGCCGGGTACCGTGCCCTTCGTGCTCGTATCGATTCTGACCATCGTGCTGCACAAGATGCCCGGGGACAAGGCCGCCAAAGCCTGGCGCGACACGTTCAAAAAGATCATCCCCGCCACGATTTCCCTGTGCGCGGCCGTGGCCCTCGTCAAGATCTTCCAGGGCTCCGGAAACTTCTCCAACGCCAAATTGATCGAGCAGTTGCAGGCTTCGGGCGTGGATACGGCGATCCGCTCCATGCCGCGAACCATGGCTGAAGCTATTGCCAGCACCGTAGGCGGCGCGTGGCCCGCCATCGCTTCCTATGTGGGCGGCTTGGGCGCTTTCATCACGGGGTCCAACACGGTTTCCGATGTATTGTTCGGCCAGTTCCAGTGGGATATGGCGACGATCAACCAGCTGCCTCAGATCACCATCGTGGCCGCCCAGGCCGCGGGAGGCGCAATGGGCAATATGATCTGCGTGCACAATGTCGTGGCCGTTTGTACCGTTGTGGGTCTCTTGAATCGTGAGGGCGAGATTATCCGCAAGACCTTCATCCCCTTCATTATTTACGGCGTGGTCGTGGGCATCATCGCCTTTGCGCTGATCGGGACGGGTCTCCGGCCCTTCATGGCATTATAACAAAAAGGTAGGACCAATTGATCCCGGCGGATTCAGCCCTGAAATTCATGGATCTATCCGCCGGATGAAAAAAATCCGTTACCAAAAGTCAACGGATGTGATATCATATTGTATGGGAAAATTTTCAGGTAAAGGAGGAACACTATGGCAACCTATAACAAAGTAAGCCCCGAACTGGTCGAAGAATTGAAAAAAGCGATTCCCGGCCGGGTATTTACCGGGGAAGACGTCAACGAAGACTATACTCATGACGAAATGCCCATCTACGGGTCGGCCAAACCCGAGGTGGTCGTGGAAGCCCAGACGACAGAGGAAATCGCCGAAGTCGTCAAGCTCGCCAACAAATATCTCGTTCCCCTGACGCCCAGAGGCGCGGGAACAGGGCTCGTGGGAGGGGCCGTGGCCATCCACGGCGGCATCCTTTTGAGCACGACAAAAATGAACAAGATCCTCGATTATGACCTCGACAACTTCACGGTAACCGTGGAGCCCGGCGTACTCCTCAACGATTTGCAGGAAGACGTCGCCAAAAAGGGTCTGCTCTATCCGCCCGATCCCGGGGAAAAATTCGCGACTTTGGGCGGCAACGTGGCCACAAACGCGGGCGGCATGCGGGCCGTAAAATACGGCGCCACAAGAGACTATGTGGAGGCCATGACCGTGGTACTCCCCACGGGGGAAATCGTCAAGCTTGGGGCCAAAGTCTCCAAGACCAGCACGGGCTACAGCCTCATCGACCTCATGGTGGGCTCCGAAGGGACCCTAGGCATCATTACGGAACTGACGCTGAAGTTGATCCCCCAGCCCAAAGAAGTCATGAGCATGATCATCCCCTATGTCAACCTCAACGAATGTATCGCGACGGTGCCGAAATTCTTCCAGAATCATTTCGCGCCCCAGGCGCTGGAATTTATGGAAAGGGCCATCGTCATTTCGTCCGAGGCCTACGTAGGCAAGGAAGTTTTCCCCAAGACCTTCAACGGTCAGGATGTGGGCGCTTACCTGCTCGTGACCTTTGACGGCGACACGGAGGAAGCGGTTATGGACGTCGTGGAAAAAGCCTCGGAGCTCGTGCTCGAAAACGGGGCCATGGACGTCATGCTGGCCGATACGCCGGCCCTCAAACGGGACGCCTGGGCGGCCAGAGGATCCTTCCTCGAAGCCATCGAGGCCGATTCCAAGCTGCTGGATGAATGCGACGTGGTCGTTCCAGTCAGCGAAATCGCCAATTATCTCGGCTTCGTCAACGGTCTCGAGGACAAATACGGCTTCAAGATCAAGAGCTTCGGCCACGCGGGAGACGGCAATCTCCATATTTACGCCGTCAGCAACGAAATGGAACTCGACGAATTCAAAAAGAAAGTCGATGAATTTATGAAAGAGATCTATGCCAAGGCCTATGAAACAGGCGGACTCCTGTCGGGTGAACACGGGATCGGCCACGGAAAGATCGGCTATCTGGAAACCGCGGTGGGACCGGTCACCTTCAAACTCATGGAAGGCATCAAGAAAGTTTTTGATCCCAACCTGATCCTGAACCCGGGGAAGGTTTGCTACAAAGTATAACAAAGGAGGCATGAACAAATGGCATATATCATTCAGGAAGAAGGAAAAGAGCTTCTTGCGGAAGTGAAAAATTTTTGCGAAAAAGAAGTCAAGGAACAGTGCAAGGAATACGACAGGACGGGGGAATGGCCCAAAGAGATCTACGACAAGGCCATTGAGATGCAGCTGCATTCCCTCGAGGTCCCCGAGGAGTACGGCGGACCGGGGCTCGACCGGGTGACGGTGGCGGCCCTCATGGAACAGATGGCCATGGCCGACGCGGGCTTCGCGACGACGATCTCCGCCAGCGGTCTGGGATTGAAGCCCGTTTTGATCGCGGGGACGGAGGAACAGAAAAAACGCGCCGCCGAACTGATCATTAACGGCGGATTCGCGGCCTTTTGTCTCACGGAACCCTCGGCGGGCTCAGACGCCGCGGCCGGAAAGACAACGGCGGTCAGAGACGGAGACGAGTATGTATTAAACGGTCGCAAGTGCTTTATTACCAACGGCGGCGTGGCTGCCTTTTACTGCATCACGGCCATGACGGACAAATCCCAGGGCACAAAGGGCATCTCGATGTTTTATGTGGAAGCGGGGACGCCGGGACTCTCCACGGGTCACCACGAAGACAAGCTGGGCATCCGGACCTCAAACACCTGCGACGTGGTCCTCGAAGACTGCCGGATTCCGGCGGCCAATCTCTTGGGCGCCGAAGGGAAGGGCTTTTCCATCGCCATGAAGACTCTGGACCAGGCCCGGGCCTGGATGGGCTGCATCGCCACGGGCATCGCCCAGCGCGGCATCAACGAGGCCGTGGCCTACGGCAAGGAAAGAATCCAGTTCGGGAAACCCATCATCAAGAATCAGGCCTTGCAGTTCAAAATCGCCGATATGACCATCAAAACCGAAACCGCGAGACAAATGGTGGCCCACGCGCTGACGCTGATGGACCAGGGACTCCCCTACGGGACGGAATCGGCCATCGCCAAGTGCTATGCGGGCGATATCGCCATGGAAGTCGCCTCCGAGGCCATCCAGATCTTCGGCGGATACGGCTACAGCCGGGAATACCCGGTGGAAAAATTGCTCCGAGACGCGAAGATTTTCCAGATCTTTGAAGGTTCCAACGAAATCCAGCGGATCGTCATCTCGGGCAGCGTCATCGGCAGATAGGATTAGACCAGTATCAGGAGGAAAAAGCAATGGAAATTTTAGTATGTATCAAACAGGTACCCGATGATTCCGTGGAAGTCAGAGTCGACAAGGGGACAGGTTTGCCGGCCATCGACGGGATAGAGAAAGTCGTCAACGCCTTTGACACTTACGCCTTGGAAATGGCCGCGAGATATGTGGAAGCCAACGGAGGGGCCGTCACGGCCCTCTCCATCGGGCCCGAAAGCGCCAAAGACGCTCTGCGGAGCTGCCTTGCGGTCGGCGCGTCCAAGGCCTTTGTCGTCAGGGACGACGCCTTTGAAGGCTCGGACAGCCTCGGAACCAGTTGTATCCTGGCGGCTGCCATCGGGCGTCTTGAGGAACAAAACGGCAAGCCCTTCGATCTGATTTTCTGCGGAAAAGAGACAACGGACAGCGCCTCGGGACAGGTGGGCTGTCAACTGGCCGAGCAGCTGGGCCGGGGGCTTATCACGAACATCATCGCCCTTGAACCCAAAGGAGACGGCATCGCGGCGAAGCACGAGACCGAAGAGGGCTATGTGCTGATGGAGACGGCGGTTCCCGCCGTGGTCACGGTCACAAAACCCAACTACGATCCGCGTTATCCCACGATCAAGAGCAAAATGGCCGCCCGGAAGATGACCATAGAGGAAATCAAGGGAGCGGATCTGTCGGGTCTCGACGCCGCCAAGACCGGCGTCGGCGGTTCCCACGTAAAGACAGTCAACTATTACGCCCCGCCCAAACGGCAGGCCGGCGTAAAAATCAAGGAAAAGACGGTGGAAGAGGCTGTGGCCAAAGCGATCGGCATCATGACGGAAGCGAAAGTAATCTGATTTTCCAAAATGAAACACGTGAAATTCAATAAAGCAAGGAGGACCTGAAAAATGGACTTTTCAACATACAAAAATATTTTGGTTTATATCGAGCTCGCCGACGCCAAAATCGCCAAGATCAGCCTCGAAGTACTGGGCGCGGCGAAAAAGATCGCTTCCAAAACCAATGAAGAACTGACCGCGGTCATTACGGGATCGGGCGTCGCCGACGGGGCGGCGGAAGCGCTGGTCTACGGCGCGGACAAAGTCATTGTCGTCGACAGCGCCGATTACGCCGTGTTCAACCTTGACGTACAGACGGAGATTCTCGCGCAAATCGCCGCCGAATGCAAGCCCTCGACGATACTTTTGGGGGCGACCCAGAACGGAAAGGACCTCGCGGGCAGACTGGCCTCGAGGCTCGACACGGGTTGCGTCACCGACGCCTTCGGCGTGGACGTCGACGGGGCCGGCAATATTGTCTGGACCTGCGCGGCCTACGGCGGGACCGTCTATTGCGATATGGTCATCGATAACGCAAGGCCCCAGATCGGGAGCCTGCGCTCGGCGGCCTTCAAGAAGAACGAGCCCGTGGCCGGAAAGACCGGCGAAATCATAGCAAAAGACATCAAAGTCTCTCCGGAGGCCGTAAAAGTCAAAGTTGTGGAAGCGGTCAAAGAAATTTCCGAGACCGTCAACCTCGAAGAGGCGGAAGTCATCGTGACCGGCGGCCGCGGCATGGGCAGCGCCGAAAATTACGAATTGATCAAGGAACTGGCCAAACTTTTGGGCGGCGAAGTGGGGGCCACAAGACCCGTGACCGAAGCGGGCTGGGTGCCCAAGATCCACCAGGTGGGCCAGTCGGGAAAGATCGTCTCGCCCAAGCTCTATATCGCCTGCGGCGTCTCCGGCGCCGTGCAGCACACCTCGGGCATGACGGGTTCCGACTACATCGTCGCCGTCAACAAAGACGAGGAAGCGCCCATATTTGAGGTTTCCGACATCGGGATCGTCGCCAACGCCATGGACGCCTTACCGCTGATGATCAATGAAATCCGGAAAATAAAAGAAAGCTAAGCGCTCATTTACGGAAAAATGGCGGAGTTTGCAGAAATGACGCCATTTTTTCGACTCCCATTGCGCTTTTCCGGAAAATGTGGTATACTGAAATCAGTGAAAAACACGGGAACGCGTTCCCAAAGGGAGGACAAGAGCAAATGACAAGAAGCTTTTACTGGCCCGATTATACGATCGGTCCCGACGCCTACAAAAAAGTGGCGGAATTATGCGGCAAATTCGGAAAAAAAGTGGTATTTATCGGCGGAAAGACAGCCCTTTCCAAGGCGGCCCATCTCGTGCGGGAAGCCATCGCGGGAAGCGGCCTCACGGTCGTCGATGAAGTCTGGTACGGCGGCGAGGCGGCCTATGAGAATGTGGATAAACTGGAACAGGTGAAATCCATTCGGGAAGCGGATATGGTCTTTGCCTTCGGCGGCGGAAAAGCCCTCGACACGAGTAAGCTTCTGACCCACAGGCTGAAAAAACCGCTGTTTACGTTCCCGACCATCGCCTCCACCTGCGCCTGCGTCACGACGGTCTGCGTCATGTATGAGCTGAACCATGAGTTTAAAGAGCTCTGCTGGCGGGACGCTCCGGCGGACCATGTGTTCATCAACACCCAGGTCATCGCCGAAGCGCCCGACAAATACCTGTGGGCGGGAATCGGCGACACACTGGCCAAGGGCTATGAGCCGGAATTTTCCGCGAGAGGAAAGGACCTCGACCACTACGACCAATTCGGGATCACGCTTTCGGTCCTGTGCCAGGAGCCCCTCGTCAAATACGGGGCCAGGGCTCTCGCCGAATGTCGTGAAAAAAAGGCCGGAAACGCCCTTGACGAAGCGGTGCAGGCCATCATTGTCAATACGGGTCTCGTGTCCAATTCCGTCATCAACGACTACAATACCTCCATCGCCCACGCGATCACCTACGGGTTTTCCCTGATCCCCGCCGTGGAAGAAAACCACCTGCACGGGGAAATGGTGGCCTATGGCGTGCTGGTTTTGCTGATGATCGACGGAAAGACCGCCGAAATCGACAAGCTGCTTAAATTTTACAAAGAAATCGATCTGCCCGACTCCTGCTACCGCTGTTTCCATGTGACGGCGGACGAGGTCGAGCAAAAAATTCTCCAAAAGGCTTCTGAGGTAAACGACATCGTCGTTTCCGCGTTTCCCATCAACAAGGATATTCTGAGAAAGGGACTGGCCGATCTCGAGGCCTATGTCGCTTCGAAAAACTGAACCCTGCAGCAATTCATTCCAAAGTGAGGTGATTCAACGTGTCAAAAATCGCATTTCCCTACGGCAAAGAAACTCTGAGTTACGATTTTCCCGATGACAGACTGCTGGGCGTCCTGGAGTCCGAGCTCGAACACTACGCGCCTGAGGCCGGACAGGCGGAGCTCGTGCAAAAAGCCCTCGCAAACCCCATCGGAACGCCGAAGCTGAGCGTAATCGCCGAAGACAAGAAAAAAGTCATCGTGATCTGCAGCGATCATACGCGGCCGGTGCCGAGTAAATACATCATCCCCTATATGCTGGCCGAAATCCGCAAAGGGAGCCCCGACGCCGACATTACGCTTTTGATCGCGACGGGATTCCATCGGGCCACGACAAAAGCCGAGCTCGAAAACAAGTTCGGCGCGGATATCGTCGCCAAAGAAAAAATCGTGCTGCATGACAGCGAGAACTCCGAGACCGTCTATCTGGGGAAACTCCCCTCGGGCGGCGACATCATCATCAACAAGCTCATCGTCGAAGCGGATCTCGTCGTTTCCGAAGGCTTTATCGAACCGCATTTCTTCGCGGGCTTCTCGGGCGGGCGCAAGAGCATACTCCCCGGCGTCGTCAGCAAGACCACGGTCATGTACAACCACAACGCCGAATTTATCGACAGCCCCTACGCGAGGACCGGCATCGTGGACGGCAACCCCATTCACATCGATATGCTCTACGCCGCGCGAAAGGCGAGACTGGACTTCATCTGCAACGTCGTGATTAACGCGAAGAAGGAAGTCATCTACGCCGTGGCCGGAGACTGCGATCTGGCCCACCGGGTCGGCCGGGAATTTCTCGCCAGCAAGTGCGCCGTAAAGGCCAAGCCCGCCGATATCGTCATCTCCACAAACGGCGGCTACCCTCTTGACCAGAACATCTATCAGTCCGTAAAGGGCATGACGGCCGCCGAGGCCACGGTCAAGAAGGGGGGCGTCATCGTAATGCTGTCCTATTCCAACGACGGACACGGCGGCGATTCCTTCTACAATACGTTCAAGGCCGAAAAGGACCTCGCCAAAATGACCAAGGGCTTCCTCGACACGCCCAAGGACAAGACCATAGCGGACCAGTGGGAGTCCCAGATCCTGGCCCGGGTGCTTATGCACGCGAAAGTCATTTATATTTCGAGCCAACCCGACGAAATGGTCAAGGATTTCCAGATGATTCCCGCCCATTCGCTGGATGAGGCCATCCAACTGGCGGAAAAACTCGTCGGCAATCCCAAGGCGACCTTTACGGCTATTCCCGACGGCATCGCCGTCATGGTCGTATAAGCCGGGAAAATAATATTGTACTTAATTAGTATATAATATGCGAGATATTAAAAACCCGCGCAAATCAGCGCGGGTTTTTTTATGCTCAAAATCTACACGAGGGGCGGCAAATCCTCAGGTTCTTCGGCAGGCTTGGCCGCTTCGGGCTTCGCTTCCCCGGGCTTTTGTCTCGGGGTCCCGAACATCCACTCAAATTGTCTGCGAACGCCGGTCATGTCGTATTCGGTCCCGTCCACGATCAATTTGTCATTTTCGGGGATGGCCAGATAGCCGCTTTCCACAGGCTCATTCCGATCCAGACTGACCTGGACGTTCAGATCCCGCATAGCGCCGTAGGGCCTGAAGGTCACCTTGACCGTCCTGACCAGGCTGTCGTCGGCGAAGATCTTCGCTTTTTCCTCGTCGCTGAAGCGGCGCTGGGGCGGATAATCGGCGATAAAGAGGTCCACGGTCTTAACGAAGAGCAGCTTGTCCTCGCTTTTCTCAAAGACGTCCAGCGTGTATTTGCCGCGCTTGGCCACGAGGAATTTTTCAAGGTTCAGCACGGTCTTCCCGATGCCGAAGGGGTCTCGGATCACCATAACGACGCCTTTATTGATCAGGTCATCCTCGGGGGAATTGATGCGCAGTTCAAATTCCATGTTCTTTTCCATTTCCTCGAAAGTCAGGACAATGGAGAGATTCATCATCGGATAGGGGAAAATCGGCTGGATCAGATTGTCAAAAACGCCTACAATATTGAAGGTCCCCTGGAACTCCTTGTTTTTTTCTACCTGGTACGCGCAGACTACGGATTTGATTTTTGCCATTCTATCTACCTCTTTTTTGAAATTTTTCGATACCATAGTATAGCATTTTTCCGTGAAATTTGAAACATTTTTTACAGGGAAATCACGTCAAGGAACAGGCGGACCACAGGGGCGATCAACCGGTCATTGAAATCGAAGTCCTTCGTATGGGCCGGCGTCCAGTCTTCGCCCTCGCCGACGCCGAAATAAAAGCCTTTGGTCTGCCTCGGATAATAGCCGAAATCCTCCGACCAGCGGAAGGGTTCGGGCAAAATTTCGTAATCGTAGCCTTTGGCGTCCAGCATGGCTTTGATTTTTTGGTAAAGCGCGCTGTCGTTGACCGTATCGGGAAAGACGTCGGCATAGGAAAAGGCGCAGTCCATCCCCGCCGCCTCCGCTTTTTCCGAGATGTATTTCTCAAGCGAGCGCTGCAATTTGTCGAGGTCACGCTCGTAATGGGCCCGGATCGTCATGGAGAGCTCCCCGGTTCCCGGGGAAACGCCGAAATTCCGCTCCCCGACTTTGACGCAGACAATCGTCGCGAGGACCATGGATTCGTATTTCCCGTCGTCGAGAAAATCCCCCAGCTTCGTGATGACGTCGGCGATCAGAAAGGCCGGATTGATCCCGTGCTCGGGATAACCCGCGTGGGACTGCCTGCCGTGAAGCGACGCGGTCATGCCCTTGGAAGCGCAGGCATAGGCCCTGTCCCTGAGGAGCAGGCGGTTTTCCTTGAAGCCCGGCGTATTATGGAAGCCGTAGATCTCGTCGATTTTTTCGTCGCCCACAAAGTCTTTGCAGATCAGCCCTCCCTGTCCGGTTTCTTCGGCCGGCTGAAACAAAAGAAAGATATTCTTCCCGAATTTTTTCCCCGAAATCTCCAGGGCCAGTCCGCAGAGCGTGGCCATGTGGCCGTCGTGACCGCAGCCGTGGTAGGGCGTCCCGTCTTCATTGGGGATGCCGTCCGTATCGCAGCGGAAGGCTATATTTTGCCCGGCCCCCGCCTCCCGGTGGGCCGCGTAGAACCAAGCCCCCCTGTCGACGATTTCGAGATCGGTATTTTCCCGCAGGAATTCTTTCAGAATACCGGCGGTTTCGGCTTCATTGAGGGAGAGGTTCGGGTGTTCATGCAGGGTTTTCCGTAAGTTCAAAATTTTTTCCAGATCAGTCATCTTGCTCCTCCGTGTTTATCTTTGAGATCCGTCCTTTCGGATAGATCGTGAATCCGTTTTTATGGAAATCAAGGACCTTTTCGGCCCGGAGCTTACCCAACTGGACGGAAAGGGCGCTTCGCTCCACCGAGAGATAATCGGCCAATTCCTGCCTGTTGAAGGGGATTACAAATGTGGGGGAATTCTGTTTCTGGGCCTCTCTGGTCAAGAAAGAGAGGATTTTCTCACGGATTGTCCGTTTGGCTAAAAAATGGTTTTTTTCATTGAGATAGATGTTTTTTTGGGCCATAAGAAAAGCGAGATTTTTGGAAACCCTTCCAATGACAACATCCGCCGGGTAAGCTTTGGAAAATTTGTCGTAGTCAAAGAACAGAATCTCCGTCTTTTCTTTCGCGGATACGTTGACGGGAAATGTTTTCACGCCCGCGCAGACAAAGGCTTCCGCAAAAGTGTCTCCCGGACACAGTTCCGCGAGGATTGCCCGGTTCCCCATGAAATCGTCCCGGTAGATTCTGATTTTTCCGCTGACGACGACTCCGATGGCCCGGACGGGATCGCCGACCGTAAAGATGTCGCTTCCTTTCGGGTATTTTTTGCCCGATAAAAATTTGCTCTGCGCGAGTTTTTGCAGATCATAGGGAAATACATCGGCAAAAAGGTCCAATTGGGCCAATAATTCTTCGGTAATTTTCATGAAATTTTTCCTTTTGTTGGAAATCCAACAGATTTTCTGCAAAAATTATACTATAATACGGGAAGAAAAGCAAGAAACATTTTAAAGGAGGTTGACATGAAAAGACAAATCATCAAAATCAATGAAGAACTGTGCAACGGTTGCGGCGCCTGCGCCGCGGCCTGTCATGAGGGGGCCATCGCCATGGTTGACGGAAAGGCGCGGCTCATCCGGGACGATTACTGTGACGGGCTGGGAAACTGCCTGCCTGTCTGCCCCACGGGCGCCATTACTTTTGAGGAAAGAGAGGCGGCGGCCTTCGACGAAAAAGCGGTACGGGAAAAGTCCGCTCCGCTTGCTTGCGGCTGCCCCGGGACCATGGCCCGGGTTGTGGCGGGTCCCGAGCCCGGAGAAGCCTGCGGGATCGGTGCGGAAGCGGATATTCCGAGCGAGCTTCGCCAGTGGCCCGTGCAGATTCGGCTCGTCCCGGCGAAAGCTCCTTATTTTGAACATGCGGATCTCTTGGTCGCGGCCGATTGCACCGCTTTTGCCTTCGGGAATTTTCACAGAGAGTTCCTGCGCGGTCGCCGATTGGTGATCGGTTGTCCAAAACTGGATCCCGTGGATTACGCCGAAAAACTGACGGAAATCTTCAAGGCCAACGAGATCCGCAGCGTCACGGTCCTCCGGATGGAAGTTCCCTGCTGCCGGGGCATCGAGGCCGCGGTCCGGGAAGCAATCCAGCGGAGCGGAAAAATCCTTCCCGCAGCCGTCGGCGTCGTCTCCATAGAAGGCGAGATTACGCAATCCTGACGCATAACTCGCCGGCAATATTTTCAAAAAAAATATATTTGATTGACAAAATTTTATTTTTACGATATAATTGGCATGGAAATAGGTTGATCAATCAAATTATCATAACGACAATTCAGAGGAGGAGTAAACCATGAAAAAAACTTTACTTTTGCTGGGCTGCGTACTTGCCGCCTCGGCTGCCCTGGCGGGCGGGAAGGAAGCCCTGCCGGAGGCCCCGGAGGTCGTCGTAAAGCAGGTCGTGGAAACGACCGTAAAAAAGAGCGGACCGACGGGCTACGTGGATATCTATTATGAATGGCGCGGAAAATCCGGACGCCACACGAAGCAGGGAACAGGCGACTACCTGACGTCCAATTACGGGACGCTGCACGCCGAGGGAGAATTGCAGATCGACGAGCGGAATCTCCTGTACCTCGAAGTGGAAAACTTCCACGCGACGAGCAAACCCGGGGCCAATGACGAATGGGTATCGGAAGACGCCCATACGGACTTTACGCTGGAATTCACCCATCAGCACGATTTCTTGGGCGGCGTGGCCTGTAAATTCATCTTCAACAACAACGACGGCTTCCTGGAAAGCAACCGCGTCGAGTATCAGGCCCGCTGGAATTTCGCCGAAAAACTGTTCCAGAACGACTATGTGAAAGTGACGGATTTTACGATCGCGCCCAAGATCGGATACAATTGGGATCAGGATTACGTGTATGATCCGACGCCCCTGACCGGGCTCACGAAGGATTTCTACTACGGCCTCGATCTCTACTCCTACTTTGAGCTGCCGCTGAATTTCGAACTGGAGCTGAACGTCTACCTGACGCAGCACAGCTTCAACCGCCCTCTCACCGAAGGGAAAAAGAAAAACTTCACGGCCGATGTGGAGCTCTACCTGTACAACACGACGAAACTCGTCGATCTCAGCGACAAGGCTAGTCTGAGCTTCTACTTTGAAGGCGGCTTCGATCCGTATACCCATTCCCGGCGGAAGATTTTCGCCAGCGATTTTGGCGGCAATGACCGGACAGACGGCTATACGCTGTACGCCCTTCCCGCTTTGAGACTGGATTATCAAGCGACCGACAACATCGGTCTTTACCTCGTGGCGGGCGCCCGCACGGAAAACATCCATTCGACGGCCAGCGAAGCCCAGGGATGGGTATGGCAGCCCGTAGCGCAACTGGGATTCAAAGTGGAATTTTAGAGGTGCATATTTCATGATGCCGTTATCCTTTGCCGATGTAGGCGCGGTGGTCGCCATCAAAAAAATCGGGGGTCTCGACGAAACCAGGCGGTTTTTGAACAACCTGGGCTTCGTCGAGGGGTCCCGTGTTTCTGTGATCTCCAAAACAAGCGGCAATGTCATTGTCAATGTGAAGGAGTCGCGGGTTGCCCTCGGTAAGCAGACGGCAAACAAAATCATCGTAGATGAGGAGAATATGAGAGAATGAAAACATTACGGGATGTCAAAATCGGAGAATCAACGGTAATCAAAAAACTGCACGGAGAAGGCGGCGTCAAAAAACGGATCATGGACATGGGCCTCACCAAGGGGACAAGCGTCACTGTGCGGAAAGTGGCCCCTCTGGGCGACCCCGTGGAAATCACGGTCCGGGGCTATGAGCTCTCGATCCGGAAGGCCGACGCGGAAACCGTCGAAGTCGAATAGGAAAATTTGATCGTAACGGCAGCGTTACGGAAAGGGAACGGAGAGGAAAAATGAATCTGAAAATCGCGCTGGCGGGAAATCCCAACAGCGGTAAAACGACGCTCTTCAACGCGTTGACGGGATCGAGCCAGTTTGTCGGGAACTGGCCGGGCGTGACCGTTGAAAAAAAAGAAGGAAAGATCAGGGGCTACGCCCACGGCGAAGGGGATCTCGTTCTCGTGGATCTGCCGGGGATCTACTCCCTGTCCCCCTATACCCTCGAGGAAGTCATCTCGAGAAATTATCTGATTGACGCGAAACCCGACGCCATTATCAACATCATCGATGGCAGCAATCTGGAGCGGAATCTCTATCTGACGACCCAGCTGGCGGAATTGGGCCTGCCGATGGTTGTGGCCATCAATATGATCGATGTGATCAGGAAAAACGGGGACGTCCTCGACGCCGACGCGCTGTCGCGGGAATTGGGCTGTCCCGTGGTAAAGATCTCGGCCCTCAAAAATGAGGGAATCGCGGAGCTGACCGAAACGGCCGTCCGGATCGCCGCCGAAAAAAAGCCCATGCGTCACCGCCACGAATTCAACGGCAGCGTCGAGCACGCCGTGGCCCATATCGAGGAAGCGGTCTTGCACGACATGCCCGAGGAGGAGCAGCGTTGGTTCGCCATCAAGCTCTTTGAGCGGGACGCCAAGATCATCGAAAAATTGAAAATTCCCCGGGACACGCTGGACCATATCGAAAAAGATATCGTCCACTGCGAGAAAGAGCTGGACGACGACGCCGAGAGCATCATTACCAACGAGCGCTACATCTATATCGCCTCGATCATCGGAAGCTGCTTTACCAGCAAAAACCGGGGCAAGCTGACGAATACCGACAAGATCGACCGGATCGTGACCAACAGGCTTTTGGCCATGCCGATCTTTCTCCTTGTGATGTTTGTGATCTACTACGTGTCGGTGACGACCGTGGGGGCCTGGGCCACCGATTGGGCAAACGACGGGGTCTTCGGCGAGGGCTTTTCGCTCTTCGGCAAAGAAATTCCGGGCGTACCGGTATTGGCGGAGCGTCTGCTCTCGGCCATCAACTGCGCCGAATGGCTGCAAAGCCTGATCCTCGACGGGATCATCGCGGGCGTAGGCGCGGTACTGGGTTTTGTGCCCCAGATGCTTGTGCTGTTCTTCCTGCTGGCCATCCTTGAGGACTGCGGCTATATGGCCCGCATCGCCTTTATCATGGACAGGATCTTCAGAAAATTCGGCCTCTCGGGCAAGTCCTTCATCCCGATCCTGATCGGGACAGGTTGCGGCGTCCCCGGCGTCATGGCTTCGCGGACCATCGAGAATGAACGGGACCGGCGCATGACGATTATGACGACGACGTTCATCCCCTGCGGCGCAAAGCTGCCGGTCATCGCCCTGATCTCGGGCGCTCTTTTCGGCGGCGTCTGGTGGGTCGCCCCCAGCGCGTATTTTCTGGGGATCTTCTCGATCATCGGCTCGGGCATTATTTTGAAAAAAACCGCTCCCTTCGCGGGAGACCCGGCGCCCTTTGTCATGGAGCTTCCCGCCTATCATGTCCCGGCCCTCAGAAATGTGCTCCACAGCATGTGGGAGCGGGGCTGGTCCTTCATCAAAAAAGCGGGGACCATTATCCTTCTCGCGACGATCTTTGTGTGGCTCGCCTCCAACTACGGCTGGGGCGAAGAAGGCTTCGGCAAAGTGGATATGGAAAACAGCATTTTAGCCGCGGTCGGAAACCGGGTGGCCTGGATCTTCCGACCTCTGGGATGGGGACAGTGGAAGGCCGCGGTGGCCTCCATCACGGGTCTTATCGCCAAGGAAAATATCGTCGGCACCATCGGGATCCTCTACGGCGGTCTTGAGGAAGTCAGCGAAGACGGCGTCGAGATCTGGAGCGCGCTGCAGGCGGTCTTTACGCCCGCGGCGGCCTATTCGTTCCTCGTGTTCAATCTCTTGTGCGTCCCCTGCTTCGCGGCCGTGGGCGCCATCAAGCGCGAAATGAATAACGCCAAATGGACGCTCTTCGCGGTGATCTACGAATGCGGCTTTGCCTATGTGATGGCGCTGATCATTTACCAGGCCAGCCTCTTTGCGACATCGGGCGCATTTACGATTCCGACGGGAGCGGCGCTGGTACTGGCGGCGATTCTGCTGCGGCTGTTATTCCGCAGCGGCCGGAAAGCGGTCAAGGTGGGATAAGCATGAGATTTCTTCAAGCGAACGGGGGCACCATTGCCGTGGCGCTGATTTTGGCGGCGGCGGTGGCGCTCATTGTCCGGAAACTGATCCGGGACAAAAAAGCCGGAAAGACCTGCTCCTCCTGCGGCGGCGGTTGTGACTGCGGATGCGAAGCGGGCAAAATAGAAAAGTGAGCAAAAAAGGCTGCCGCGAAACGCGGCGGCTTTTTTTATTGTGGCCCTGTCGTCCAAAAAAATCCCCCGCCTTCATCTTTTTTCTTTTCATTTTGCCCGTTCTGTGGTATAAATTAGTATAAAAGAAAAACAAACGGAGGATCAGACATGGACATCATCACGCTGAAGCGCGCGGAAAAAGAAAAATCCGGCGCTTTCATCTACCGCACGCTGAAAGAGAGCATCATCAAGGCCTCGATCCGCCCCGGCGAAACCATCAGCGAGCCACAATTACAACAGATCTTTAACGTCAGCCGCAGCCCCATCCGGGAGGCCATTTCCATCTTGCACTTCGAGGGCCTCGTGGATGTGCAACCCCGCAAACGGACCCGGGTCGTCCTGATCGACTGCCAGCAGATCATGGCGAGCCGATATTTGCGCTATATTTCCGAACGGGAAGTGTTCCGGAAGCTCTGTCGGCCGGAAAACGACATCCGCCCTTTGGCCGATCACCTGAACGCCATGATGGTCGAGCTCGAATCCCACAAAAAAAATGTCAGGGATCTCAATTACATGATCCTTGACTATCACAACAAGTTTCACTCCGCGATCTTCGAGTACAACGGCTTTCATTACATGTGGGAGATCGTCAAATTCAGCAATATCCAATACAACCGCTTCATCAACCTCTATCTCCGGAACCGACTGAACGGCGAAGACTTCCTTGAAGACCACCGGAACCTGCTCCGCTATATCGAGACGAAGTCCGAGTCCGATCTCCTTGAGTACAACCGCTACAATTACGAGCGGATCGCCGTCTATCTGCGGGAATTGTCGGGCCAGCACCCCGATATCTTCCACAACATGCCCCAATAACCGTAAACAGAACAGGCGCCTTTTGGCGCCTGGCTTTTTTAATAGTCTGATTTTCCGGCGCTTTGCCCTATTCTTTCGATGCCCGGAATTTCCCCAGCGCCACGACGAGATCCCGGAAGAGATACAAAAACATCAGGATCGAATTGAAAAAGATGCTGGCATAGGGTACCCGCTGGCTGATCTTGAGGATGGACGTCGTCCAGGTGGCCTCGATGAAAAGCTTATATGAATAGCGGATCAGCGCCCCGAAGAATACGACCCCCATCAGGGCGATGAGGACGTTCAAAACGTTGATGACCGCTTTGTTTTTGACTTTCATTTCGATCAGATCCACTCGGAAATGCGCGTTATCCCGCATGATGATGGAGGACGTCGTAAAGATCGTCCAGGCGATCAGCATCTCCACGATTTCGTCGGACCAGCCCGTGGACGCGAAAAGCGGAATCACATTGCCCAAGGGAACATAGCGGATGATGACCCTGAGCAAAAGCAGCAGTCCCAGGGCTGAAAACAGCGTAAAGACAAATATTTTGAGGGCTTTCGCCAAAAGGGCGTCGATTTTTTTCAAAAGTTCCATAGGGCCTCAACTCCCGAGAACCAGTCTCGGCACGAAGGTCGAGAGCGGCGGCCAGAAGGCGCAGAGGAGCAGCACGATAAAAATGCCGGCCACATAGGGCAACACCTCTTTGGAGAGATCCACGAGGTTGACCCCGGTGATGGCGCTCACGGCGTAGAGGGACATGCCCACGGGAGGCGTCAAAAGCCCGATCATGGATGACAGCACCATGACAACCCCGAACTGCGTCAGATCCATGCCGATCTGGTTGACGATCGGAAGGAATATCGGCGTACAGATCAGGATGATGGCCGTCCCCTCAATAAAGCAGCCCAGGAGAATCAATACAAATATAATCAATAATATCAGAACGACACGATTTGACGTAATGTTCAAGAGACTTGTGATGATTTTGTTGGGGATCCGCTGGTGCATGAGAAAATACCCGAGGAAATTGGCGATCGCGATGATAAAGAGCGTCTTGCAACTCTGGATCAGGCTGTCGTAGATGATGTTGACCAGACCCTTCAAGGTAATTTCGCGGTAAATGACGGTCCCCAAAAGGAGCGCGTAAAAACTGGCCACAACGGCCGCTTCAGTCGCCGTGAAAAAGCCGATCCAAATCCCCGCCAGGATAATGACCACGGTCATCAGCGAGGGGATGGCCTCCCAGAAATATTTGAGCCGCAGGCTCCAGGGCATTTTCGGCTCCACCGGAAATTTCTTTTTCTTGGAGATCACATAGACGGCCAGAGCCATGGCCCCTGCCATCATAAAGCCCGGGACGAAGCCCGCCATAAAGAGTCTGAAGACCGAGACGGTCCCCACGGCGGAGCTGTAAACCACGAAGGGAATCGACGGAGGCACCACGGGTCCGATGGTCGACGAGGCCGCCGTAATGCCGGCGGAAAATTTGTGATCAAACCCCGCGTCGTCCATGGCCTTCATTTCAATGACGCCCAAACCCGCGGCGTCGGCCACGGCCGCTCCCGACATGCCCGAAAAGATCAGGCTTGAGAGAATATTCACCTGTCCGAGACCTCCGGGCCAGTGGCCGCAGATGGCCTTGGCAAAGCGGAAGATCCTGTCGGTGATGCCGCCGGTATTCATGAGATTTCCGGCCAAGATGAAAAAGGGGATGGCCAGCAGCGTGAAGCCCGTCGTCCCCGTATAGATTTTCTGCGCCATGACGGCCATGATGCCGCCCTGCCCGAGGTAATAGAACACCCCGGCGGCCGTCGCCCCCATGACGACGCAGACAGGCGCGCCCAGGATCATGAGTCCGATCAGGAGCACGCATACGACCAATGCGAGCATAGTCACCTCCGAAGAATAAATGTTTCCCGGGAGGAAGGGGCGGCCGGGATGCCGCCCCCGCCCCTCCGGAGTATTACAGGATTTCAGATTCGGAGATTATTTGGCGTCTTCGACCATTTTCAAAAATTCGTCAAGCAGCGCCTGGGATCCTACGTATTCCGCCATTTTCTTATAAGCGGGGCCCATTCTCTTGGCAAATTCCTCGATATCCGGATATTCGGTCTGGATGCCCTTTTCCTCGAGCAATTTGATGTATTTGGCTTCGGCGTTTTTCACGACGTCCCGCATACCCTGACCGGCGTTCTTGCTGGCCGTCTCGATGATGGCCTTGTGTTCCGGGGACAATTTGTCCCAGGTCGCCTTGGAGAATACGAGATTCAGCGACTGGTATACGTGGTGGGTGATCGAAAGATATTTCTGGTCAACTTCCCAGAGTTTATTGGTATAGATCGTCGTCAGCGGGTTTTCCTGCCCGTCGACGGTGTGCTGCTTCAGCGCGGGTACAAGTTCCGTAAAGGAAATCTGCTGCACGTTGGCGCCCAGGGCTTCCATGGCCGCCAATTGCTGGATTTCCGGAGGCGTTCGGATCTTCAGACCCTTTACGTCGTCGGGAACCTTTACGGGCCGTTTGGAGTTCGTGAGATTCCGGAACCCGTAGTCCCAGCTGCCGACGAGGTGCATGTTCTGCGCTTCGAGGTCATTTTTCGTCCATTCGTAGAAGGGGCCGTCCTGTACCTTGTAGGCGTGCTCATAGGAGCGGAAGGCGAAGGGAGTCACCAAAAGGGCGAATTTCTTGGAGTATTTGTCCAGGGAACCCTGGGTCACGAGACTCGCGTCAATGGCGCCCAGCTTTGTCTGCTCGATGATTTCCGGGGGATTCCCCAGCTCATTGTTCGGATAAATCTGGATCGTGATCGCGCCGCCCGATTTTTCCTCCACTTCCTTCTTGAAGGCTTCGGCGGCGTCATAGCCCGGATCTCCCTGCATCCCGAAATGGGCGAGTCTCAGGGCGACTTTTCCACTACCGAACATTGTGACTGATAATAATACAGTCAATGCCAGCACTGTTGCGAATACTTTCTTCAGCATAGTTTCCTCCTCTGTATAAAAATTAAATTGCGTTTATATCGAATATCCCATACGCAGCGGGATCCAGGTCGTCAGGACCGGAAACAGGCTGATCGCGATGAGAACGAGCACATTGCAGACGATATAGGGGGCGGCGCCCCGGAAAATGTCCACAATGGGCATTTTATTGATTTTGTGGCAGGCGTTGAGGCACATGCCCACAGGCGGCGTCACCAGGCCGATGGCGAGCCCCGTGATCATCATGGCGCCGAATTGCAGCGCCGAAAAGCCGTACATTTTCATGATCGGCAGCAGGATCGGCGTCAGCAGCATGATGGCGGGACTTACATCCACAAAGGCGCCGATCACGAGGATCAGGACCACAAACAGCATGGCGATGGCCGAGCGCGGCAGATTCATGGCGAGGAAGAAATTCCCGATGACAACGGGCACTTTCTTCATGGTCAGAACCCAGGTGAAAACATTGGTAAAGCCGATGATGATGAGAATCGACGAAGACGTAACCAGGGTTTTTTTCACGGCCGCCCACACATCCCGCCACGTCAGCTCCCGGTAGACGAAAAAGCCGATGACGACGGAATAAAGTACCGCCACTCCCGCGCTTTCGGAAGCCGTGCAGACCCCGAAGGACACGCAGACAATGATGAAAAGCGGCATGAGCAGAGCCGGAATACCCGCGAAAATGGCCCGGGTAAATTCCCCTCCGTCAAATTTCGCCTTGGCCGGATGCCAGCCCTTTCTTCGGCTCACGAACCAGACGAGAATCAGCTGCGTGACGCCGATCATGATCCCGGGGACCGCCCCCGCCATAAAGAGACCTCCGACCGATTCCCCCGAAATCATGGCGTAGACGATCATCGGCGTCGACGGCGGGATGATCATCCCCATGGTCGAAGAAGCCACGGTGATGCCCGCCGAGGCGTCGGGCGGATAGCCGTTTTCCTCCATGGCGGGGATCAGGATGGACCCCAGGGCCGAAGTATCGGCGACCGATGAGCCCGAGATCCCGCCGAAGATCATGGAGGCCACGACGTTGACCTCGCCGAGGCCGCCCCGGATGGGACGCAGGATCTGCATACAGAAGTTGATGATGCGCTTCGTGATCCCGCCGACGTTCATGAGTTCCCCGGCCAGGATAAAGAGCGGCATGGCGATCATCAGCTCGCTGTAGGCGCCCGTCCAGACCTTTTGCGGAAACATCGGCAAAAGATTCCTTGAAAAAATCAGCAGATAGGTCACGGCCGAGGCCCCGATGGAAAAGGCCAGCGGCACGCCCAGAAAGGCGAAGACCAGCAAAAATATCAATAACACAAGCATGGCCATGGACAATCAGCTCCTCTGTTCCGCGGGGCTTTCCGTCTTTTCCCGGGGTTCAAAAAACGAGAGCGGCGCCCGGATGAATTCCGCGATCCGGATCACGATGCAGCCCGCGGCGATCAGCGCGCAAAGCGGCATGATCCCATACATGAAGATCATCGGAACTTCCATGCCCTGGCTGATCTGTACGCCGGCCTTTTTCGCGTAAGCCCAGGAATAGCGCATAAAAATCAGATCCACGGCCAGTACGATCCCGTAGTCGAGGACGCTCATCCAGCGCTTGACCCGGGGACTCAACTTGTTGTAGAGCATATCGATGACGACATGTTCGTTCCGCAAAATGCAGATTCCCATGCCCCAGAACGTCGTAAAGGCAAAGAGCGTGATATTGAATTCCGATACTTCTTTCCAGCTCAGGGAAAAGCAGTAGCGCATGATCACCGTGAAAATCACCGAAAGGGCCAGAAGACCCATGGCCACCGTTCCGATTCCCACATAGACGGCAAATAAAATCTTCCCTATTCTTTTGATGGCTATCGCCCCCTTTGAACCCGTACGGATTTGATTTTGACCCTTCGGGCCTTATTTCTTCGCGGAAGCGACGATCTTCAGGATTTCGTCGAGCTCGGCCTGGGTCAGGATGCCTTCTTTGACGCACTGCTGGTAAACGGGCATGCTGGCGTCCTGGAAAGCCTTCAATTCTTCGGGCGTGGGATCATAGACTTCGCTTCCCGCCTTGCGGATGGCTTCTTTGGCGGCGTTAGAATTTTCGTCGATCAGCTGGTCGTTGTATTTGCCCATTTCATCGGCGGCGGCCAGGATAATGTCCTGATATTCCTTCGGCAATTCCTTCCACCAGGCCGCGTTCACGTAGAAGGGATCGGGATGGAATTGATAGTTGACGGCGGTAAAGTATTTCTGCACTTCATAGAACTTCATGCCCTGCACGTTGACCCAGGGGTTCTCCTGTCCGTCGCAGACGCCGGTCTTAAGCGCCATATAGAGGTCGGCGTAGGGGATGGCTACCGTCGTCGCGCCCATAGCCTGGAACGTCATGTCGATGGTCTTCATGCCGTTTGTCCGCATTTTGAGGCCCACGAGGTCCGCGGGTTTCGCGATCCGGCGTTTGCCGTTGGAAAACTGCCGGTATCCGCCGGCGTCACAGAGGTTGATCATGACGGTGCCCGTCTTTTCCTCGGCCTCGGCGGAAACTTTTTTCGCCAAGTCAGAACTCAGAAGGGCGGTCACTTCCGCCCGGGTGTTGGTCAAAAAGGGCAGCGTAAACATCAGAAGCCGGGGGCTGAAATCAAACTGTCCGCCCCGCATGCCCTGGATCGTTCCCGCCACGACCTGCTCCAGCATCTCTTTTTCCGTGCCCAATTGTCCCTCGCCGAAGACCTCCACGGTCACGGCGCCCTTTGTCCGCTCGTTGACGTCCTTCGCGAATTTCTCCAGCGACACGTAACGCGGATTTCCCACAGGCTGGGCGTGCCCCACGGTCATCGTAAACTTTTTCCCGTAAGCGGCCATACTCAACACCAGCATCAACAAACCGACGATCCATAAAACTCTTTTTTTCATAAGTATTTTCCTCCAAAATAATGTAATGTAACAAACTATGCTGTAAATCGCCAAAATTCTTTAAAATCATATCATCATTTGTAATCCGTGTAATCCCAGTCAGTCAAGGTTGCTTCCCGATATACGCCAGTATTCCCCCGTCTACGTACAGGATATGTCCGTTGACGAAATCGCTGGCCTCACTGGCGAGAAATACCGCGGGCCCCATGAGGTCTTCGCTTGTCCCCCAACGGGCCGCCGGAGTCTTCGCCACGATAAAGCTGTCAAAGGGATGCCGGCTGCCGTCGGGTTGCTTTTCCCGGAGCGGCGCGGTCTGCGGCGTCGCGATATAGCCGGGACCTATGCCGTTGCATTGGATATTGTGCTCGCCGAACTCGCTGCAAATATTGCGGGTCAGCATTTTGAGGCCGCCCTTGGCGGCGGCGTAGGCCGAGACCGTCTCCCTGCCCAGTTCCGACATCATGGAGCACATGTTGATGATTTTGCCGCGGCCTTTTTTGATCATGCCGGGAATGACGGCCTTTGATACGATAAAGGGCGCGTTCAGGTCCACGTCGATGACTTTCCGGAAATCCTCCGCGGACATATCCAGCATGGGAATTCTCTTGATGATGCCGGCGTTGTTGACGAGGATATCGATGATCCCGACGTCTTTTTCGATGGCGGCGACCAGCTCCCGCACCTGCGCTTCGTCGGTGACGTCACAGACGTAGCCTTTGGCGTCAACGCCGATTTCTTTGTAAGCGGCCAGCCCCTTGTCGACCAGTTCCCTGTTGATGTCGTTGAAAACGATCTTCGCCCCGGCGGCCGCAAAGGCCGTGGCAACGGCAAAACCGATGCCATACGACGCGCCCGTCACAAGGGCCGTCTTCCCCTTCAGGGAAAAGGCGTCCATGGTAAACTTGTTCATTCATCCACTCCTTCTGATTTTCTTAGATATCAAATTTTCCTTCGTCGGGCTCTTCCTCAAAGTAGTCGCGGTAATCTTCGTCGATGACCTTGCGCATCCGCTTCATGCAGTAAAAAATGTGCTCCCGCAGGACCTGACGCATTTTCCGCGCGTCTTTTTTGGCGATACAGCCCTCGATGGTCTTGTGTTCCCGAATGATTCGGGTAAAATCCATTTCCGTCAGGAAGTCGAGCATCTTGAAGCGGGTATAGTGCAGGCTTTCCGCCTGCAGCATATCCCAGAGCACCGAGCGGTTCATGGCCTCAAACCAGAGGCTGTGCACCTGCATGTCGAGCTTGTAAAACAGCTCGGGCTTGAAATTTTTCGTGACGATCAGCGCCTCCTGCTTGCGGATCATGTACTGGATATCCTCCATCACCAGCTTGTTGTCGCTGTTCATAAAATCCTCCAGGACCATGGATTCCACGGCATAGCGCATATAGAGCATCTGCTTGACGTTTTTCAAATCCAGCAGCCGGATATAGATCCCGCGATAGGGGATAATATCGACCCAGCCGTTTTCCGCGAGGATCCGCAGGGAATTCCGGACCGGAGTCCGGGAGACGCCGAACATCTTGCAAATTTCCGCTTCGCTGACGACCTGGCCCGGTTTTACCGTCAGCTCAAGAATATTCTTCTTGAGGGCCTCGTACACCATGTCTTCCCGGTTGCGAAACTTGAAGTCATCGATCAGCACGATGCCCGTGTTCACTTTTTCGCTTTTCATTTTTTTGCTTACTGCCTCACTCATAGCAACACACCCTTTTTTCTTTATTTCGTAGTACTGCCCGCCGTCCGTCGCTCAATCTTTTTCTGATTGATCACGGAGCTGACGAGGGATGCGACCGCGAGGATGATCAGGACGACGCAGATGGGCCGCGTAAAAAGAAGCCAGAACTTGCTGTCGTGGATCTGCATAAAGCGCCGCAGATTGCTCTCGGACATGGGCCCGAGGATCAGCGCCAGGAGAATCGGCGACAGCGGAAATTCGTATTTTTGCAGGAGATAGCCCACAAGCCCCATGACGATGGCAAGGCTCGCGTCAAAGAGATTGCCGTTGATGGAATAGGCCCCCACGAGGGAGAGCACGAGAATCACCGGCAGCAATTTCTTCTTGTCGATGGAAATGACCTTGGCGAATAATTTCACGCCGCAGCCGCCTACGATGAGCATGGCGATATTGGCCGTGATCATCGCCGCGAAGATGGAATACACGAGGTCCAGATGCTCCACGTACATCATGGGCCCCGGCTGGATGCCCTTCATGATAAAGGCCCCCAGCATAACGGCCGTATTGGAATCCCCGGGCACGCCCAGAGAGAGCAGCGGAATCATGGCGCCGCCGGAACAGCCGTTGTTGGCCGATTCGGCCGCCGCTATCCCCTCGGGAACGCCGGTTCCGAATAGTTCCGGATGATCCGAGGCGCGCTTGGTCTCGCCGTAGGAGACAAATGCCGCGATATCGCCCCCGGCCCCCGGGATGGCCCCGATAAAGGTCCCGATGAGCCCGCCCCTGATAACCGGAACCATGATGGTTTTCACGTCGTCCAGGTCCGGCAGCGCCCTCGTGATCGTGGCCTTGATCCTTTCGGCCACCGTGATCTTCTCGACGCCGGCGAAGACTTCCGACAGCGCGAAAAGCCCGATCAGCGTGGGGATAAAGGGCATCCCGTCATAGAGCCCCGGCGCTTTCGTGAAGCGCAGGTAGGCGCAGACCTTGTCCATGCCCACCGTTGCCAGCAAAAGCCCGAAAAAGGCGCTGATGAGTCCCTTCACGATGGATTTTCCGGAGATCGAAATGATGACCGAAAGCCCGAAGACCGCCAGCGTAAAGAACTCGCCGGGGCCGAATTTGAGCGCCATTTTGGAGATCAGCGGCGAAAGAAAGGTCATGAGGACGGCGCCGATCATCCCGCCCACAAAGGACGAGTAGAGCGCGATGGAAAGAGCTCTTCCCGCCTCGCCCTTCTGCCCCATGGGATAGCCGTCCATGACGGTTGCGGCCGCCGCCGGCGTTCCCGGCGTATGGATCAGGATAGCCGAAATGGAGCCTCCGTACATGCCGCCGCAGAAGATCCCCAAAAGGAGTCCGATGGACGGGATCAAATCCATGCCGTAGGTAAAGGGGATCAAGAGCGCTATCCCCATGGTTGCCGTAAGACCGGGGATGGATCCGATCAGGACGCCTCCCGTGGCCCCCAGAAAGATCATGCCCATGACCTGGAGATTCAAGAGCACATTGGCGTAGCTTCCGAATAAAAGTGACCAGTTCATCGCGCCCCCCTAAAAGTCCATGACGCCGGACAGAAAACCCAGCGGCATTTCAATACCGAGGATCAGCTTGAAGGCGAGGAATATGCCGACGGAGGTCAAGAGCGAGATCAGGATCATGACCTTGTAGTCGCGGACCTCCAGCAAAAACATCAGCGCGAAGAGCAGTAGCGGCGTCATGACGAGAAAGCCCAGGCTTTTCCACAGAAAAACATAGGCGATCACGACGGCGACCCCGATCAAAAGCCGCTGCATTCCCTTGTCCCGGAGACTCAGGGTCGGCGCTTCCCGTTTGTCGTAGTGTTTCACGGACTGGTACAGGAGAACCAGGGCGCAAATCCCCAGTCCCAGGGCGAGCCAGCGCGGGAAGAATTCCGGTCCGATGGGCACGTTTTTGAATTTTTTAAAGGTAAACGTCACCGCGACCACATAGAGCGTCAGAGCCAAAAACAGAAGGGCGGCGACAAAGTTCGCTTTTCTCACCCGATATCTCCTTATCCGTAATGCTACTTCGTTTCATCCAGAAGATGAGTCTCTTCGAGAGTTTTCGTTACCGCTTCAAAATTATCCTTTAAAAACGCCGCGAATTCATCGGGCCCCAGATAGCGCACGTTGAGATTCATATTTTTGGCGAATTTGAGAAAATCTTCGTCTTTGATGCCTTTGGCGAAGGCGTCCACAAGGGTCTTCACGATGGCGGCATCGACGCCTTTGGGAAGCGCCATGCCTCTCCAGGTGTAATAAGTGATGTCATAGCCCTGCTCGATAAATGTCGGTACATTGGGGAAGGCGTCGGCCCGTTTTTCATCCATAACGCCCAATACCTTGAGATTTCCGGCTTCTACTTGGCTCTTTACTTCGGCCAGGGAAACGGAAACGGCCTGGATATGTCCGCCGGCAAGGGCGGTCACGGCGGGAGCGGCCCCTTCAAAGGGAACGTGCTTTACCTGAATGCCCGTGGCGTTGGCCAAAAGTCCCGCGCCGATATGCCATACGGAGCCGGGGGCGGAATTTCCGATGGAGATCTCGCCGGGGTGCGCCTTGGCGTATTCCACAAATTCCTTCACGCTGTTGTAGGGGGCGTCGGCCTTGACGGTCAGCGCCGCCGCGTCGGCGTTTACGAGGCAGAGGGGAATGTAGTCGGCGTAAGTAAAATCGATCAGACCTTGCTGGGGCAGCGAATTCAGCTCAAAGGTCACCATGCCCAGCGTATAGCCGTCGGGTTTCGCGTCTTTGATGGCCGCGTGTCCGATGGCGCCCGCGCCGCCCGTCTTGTTTTCCACGGCCAGCGTCACCTTGAGTTCTTTTTCAACGGCGGCCGAGAGCGCCCGCAGGATGGCGTCCGTACCGCCTCCGGCAGCCCAGGGACAGATGACTTTGATCGTCTTCGTCGGATATTTGTCCGCGGCGGCGACCGACAGGGAAAGCAGGGTAGTCAGTGCGAGCAACCCAAAAATGATGTTCCGGAATACCTTTTTCATAAATCCTCCTTTTTTCGTGTATTTATCTGAGCGAATAGATCTATCGCCCATATTGTATATTTATTTTCTTTTTTCAGACGACAATATTGGCGTCCCAAATGCCGTCCACATAGGCCTTCTGCTCATCGGTCAACTGCGAGAAAGGCTTCCGCGCGGGTCCCGCGTCGATCCCCTGCCTCGTGAGGATATACTTTGTGGCGGAGATCAGCCCAACGTTGACGAGAGCCTCCATGATGTTGTTGGCCTTGCGCTGCAATTCCCTGGCCTCCGTGAGTTTCCCCGCCCGGAAGGCGTCGAAGAGTTTTTGGTAATGGGGCAGCATAATATTGAAGGTCGTGCCGATTGCGCCCGTGCAGCCGTAAGCCATGCAGGCGATCATGGTCTCGTCAAAGCCGTCCCAGATCTTGAGCTTCGGGTTGTGGGCCATGATCCGCTCCATTTGATAAACAACTTGATTGGTATGTTTTATGCCCTCTACGGCTTCGCTCTTGAGCAAGGCCGCCCAGTCTTTGTCCCGGAGGTCGATCTCCCTTTTGGTATTTCCGGGAAAATTATAGATGATGACCGGCATATCCACGGCCCGGGAGATATCGTAAAAGTAGTCGCAGATTTCTCTGGTCGTGAAGCCGTAATAAATCGGCGGGATGGCCGCGATATGGTTGTATCCGCATTTTTTGGCGGCTTTGGCGTAGCCGACGGCTTTTTTCGTCGCGAGGGCCCCCACGTGGGCGATCATGTCGCATTTGCCCACAAAGGCCGAGGCGATCTCATATTCGAGTACCCGTTCCTGAAAGGTCATCAGCAGAAACTCGGCGCTGGATCCGCCGATAAAAAAGCCCGCGGTCCCCTCTTTGAGATTCCGCTCCATAAGCTTCAGCAGGGCCTCCGCGTTGATGTTGTCCTCCCGGTCAAAGGGCGTCACCGACGCCGCGTAAATTCCCAGATAATCGGCCATTTCCCCTCCTACCGCAAGTCCGTCGTGAGGATGTTGTCCATGTCGTCAAAGGCCTGATTTTCTCCGCCCATGGCCCAGATAAACGTATAGTTGGTCGTGCCTGCGCCCGCGTGGATGCTCCAGGAGGGGCTGATGACGGCCTGTTCGTTTTGCATGACGATGGTCCGGAGTTCCGTGGGTTCCCCCATAAAATGAAAGACGACGTTGTCTTTGGGCACTTCGAAATACATGTAGATCTCCATGCGCCGCTCGTGGGTATGGCAGGGCATGGAATTCCAGACGCTGCCGGGCTCGAGGACCGTCATGCCCATGGAGAGCTGGCAGGTGGGGAGCACATCGGGATGGATAAACTGGTTGATGGTCCTTTTGTTGGCGGATTCCACAGAGCCCAGGTTACGCTTGGCCGCGTCCTTGATCGAGAGAAACGTCGTCTTGAAGGCCGTGTGGGCCGGGGCGCTGACCATATAAAATTTGGCGGGTTTTTCTGTGTCGTCGCTCGTAAAATGGACGTCCTTTGTGCCCTTTGTGATGTAGAGGCAGTCCTTGTATCCGAGGGCGAAGGTCTCTCCGTCGGCCGTGATTTTTCCGGCCCCTCCGATATTGAATATCCCGATTTCCCGTCTTTCCAGGAAATAATGGGTCCCGAAATTCTTCCAGCAGTCTATCCCCTTTTCGAGGGAGACTTTCTCTTTGACCGGCATGCAGCCCACGGTCACCATGCGGTCCACATGGGAATAGACCGCCGTCACTTCGTCGGCCTTGTAGAGGTCCCCGATCAGGAATTCCCCGCGCAATTCCGCCGTCGTATAGCGTTTGACATCTTTTTGATTTGCCGAATACCGGATATCCATGGCTTTTTTCCTCCTGAACACGATATTTTCACCTTTTTCGGGCTTTCCCGACAGAAGGTATTCACTGTATACAAATTCTCGTTCTGCTATAGTATTACCATTTTTGGAAGATCTTGTCAAGAGATTTCATAAGAATTTTTTCGCCCATTATATCCGAAATCAGCACAAATAGTTCAAATTTACTTCAGTTTTTGGATGTTATTCCGGTGTAAATCAAGTGTTCCCGCCATTTCTCATTGACACCGGCGGCGCTTCGTGCTATGATAGGGGGTGAAAAAGATTACAGATCGTTCAGGGCGGGAGGGCTTATGACAGCGCGTCAAAGACTGGCGGAAATCGTCCGGTCGGAGTTTCCAAAAAAAACCATACTCGTTTTGGGAGATATCATGGTGGATAAATACACCCGGGGCAAAGTCAGCCGGATTTCCCCCGAAGCGCCGATCCAGATCCTCGAGTTTGAGGAATCGAAGCTGACGGCGGGGGGCGCCTCCAACGTCACGGCAAACCTTGTGGCCCTCGGGGCCCGGGTCGAGCTGGCGGGGACGGCCGCCGAAGACGAATACGGCCTCTGGCTGCGTTCCGCCATGCAAAGGGCGGGCGTGGGGACCGAGTGCATTCTCGCCGAGGCGGGCAGGCCCACGACGCTCAAGGAGCGCTTCGCCACCAAAAGCCAGCAGCTGCTTCGGGTGGACAGGGAGAAAAGCGGGGACATCACGGCCGAAACCCAAAAGGCCGTTCTCGATTGGCTCAAAGAGCGTATCGGCCGCATCGACGCCGTTCTTTTGTCCGACTACCGCAAGGGCGTCCTTTCGTCTCCTGAGTTTGTGAAACGCATCATCGCCCTCTGCAAAAGCCATGGGGTCATCGTCGCCATAGATTCCAAGAGTCCCTCCATTTCGGCCTTCGCGGGAGCGACTTTCGTTAAGCCCAACAACCTTGAGCTGGAGCAGGCCGTCAACATCAGGATCACGGACGACGAAAGCCTCGACCGGGCGGGAAATCTCTATCTCAAGACCTGCGGGGCGCGGTATCTGATCGTGACCCGGGGCGCCCGGGGGATTTCCGTCTTCAGTCCCGACAAAGCCCGTCAGGATTTTTCCTCCAAGGCCCTTCAGGTCTATGACGTGACCGGAGCGGGGGATACGGTCATCAGCACGATCACCCTGGGCATCGTCTCGGGCCTTTCCATAGAGGAAGCCACGGTCTTGGGCAATCTCGCCGCAAGCGTCGTCGTCAGCAAGATCGGGACTGCCGTTGCGAGCCTTGACGAACTGGTCGCGCGGATCGGGGAAAGTCTTGAAAATTCGTAATAATTTTTGTTGACAGGACCCGCTAAACTTGCTACAATCTTTTTAATATTTTGCTTTTTAATATTTTGCTTTTTCATATTTTGCTTTCGCGTAAATGACGCTTTGATTATTGCGCTTCACAATTTCCGATACCAATTTATCCCACGAAACAGAAAGGAACGGTCCGATGAGGGGAAGAAAAAAAGCGATGTGGCTTTGTCTTGCGGCAATCACCGTGATAAGCGCGATTTTTCCGCTCGTGAAGCGTCCCGCTCGGGTTCTCGTGATGGAAGACAGAGACACCGGAAGAAAATGGGAATACAAACTTCCCGGCAACGCCTTTTCTCTGGGGTATGTGCATTCAGTCATGAAAACCACCGCCGAGGAATATTTCAAGGCGGGGAAAGACGGCAGGATCGTGCTTACGGAAACCGTATACCAATCTTATGGCGTCGGACTTCCTTTCTTGCCCGAAGAGGGGGAACTGACCGTCAGGGACGGTCTCTTCATCCTGAAGATGCACCGGGAATTTCCGGAGATCTCCATGGTGATCTCGCCTCTGGCCAGGCATTATCTGAGGATCGGAGGGACGAAGCTCAACCTGAGTGAGATTTTGGGCGACAAATCGGCCAAAATCAAGCTTTCGATCAAAAGAAATTCATAATACGATGAGGTGTAAGCATGACAGAAGAACTGAGCAAAAAAGTTGAACAGACCGCGGCGGAAGCGGCGGTTAACGTAGATGAGATTCTCGCGAAATATGACAAAGGCTCCACGTTCCGGGTGCTTTCCGGCATACAGGCCAAGGCGGTCTCTCTGTTGCTATTTTGTTTTACGGTATTTCAATTGTATTATTCCTTCAAACCCATAGACGCCCAGGTCGCCCGCTGTATCCATCTGGCCTTCGGCCTTTCGGCGGTATTTATTCTCTATCCCTTTTCGACGAAAATGGACAAGCATCGCCTGAACGTCTTTGACTGCCTGCTTGGCGTCATTGCGGCCGCCGTCTGTCTCTACGAAGTCGTATTCTACAAAGACATCGTGACCAGAGCCGGCCTCGCCAATACGACCGACATGATCATCGGAACCATCGCGGTGATCCTGGTCCTCGAGGCGGCCAGACGCGTGATCGGGCTGCCCATGGTGGTCGTCTCCCTGCTCTTTATCGTTTACGCCCTGTACGGCCGGCGGATTCCCGGGCTTTTGAGCCACCGGGGGGTCTCGGTCAACGCCATGATCCAGCACCTCTTCTACACGACCGAGGGAATTCTGGGGCTGCCCATCGGCGTATCCTCGACATTTATCTTTCTCTTCATCCTCTTCGGCGCTTATCTCGAAAAAACCGGCATGGGCGAATTCTTCATCGACCTTGCCAACTCCATATCCGGCAGTTCCCCCGGCGGTCCCGCCAAAGTCGCGGTCATTTCCTCGGCCTGTATGGGAACGCTTTCGGGTTCTTCCGTGGCAAATGTGGTGGGAACCGGCAGTTTCACGATTCCCATGATGAAAAAACTGGGTTACCAGCCTGAATTCGCGGGCGCAGTGGAAGCCACGGCCTCCACGGGCGGGCAGTTGATGCCGCCGATCATGGGCGCGGCCGCCTTCCTTCTGGCCGAGATTACCGGCAATCCCTATTCCAAGGTCGTCATCGCCGCCATCATTCCCGCGGCCCTCTATTATCTGGGCGTATTCGCGGGCGTCCATTACGAAGCCAAACGATTGGGCCTCATGGGCCTTCCCAAAAGTGAGATCCCGAGACTCAGAGATGTGCTGAGGACCCGGGGACAGCTGATCATTCCCATTTTCGTCGTCCTCTACCTCCTGACCAAGGGCTACAGCCCCATCCGGGCGGCCCTGGGCGCCATCGTCTCGACGATCCTCTGCGCGGCCATCCGGAAAGAAACGCGGCTCACGCCGAAAGATCTCATCGACGGCATGATCGCCGGGGCCAAGGGGTCCCTGACCGTGGTCGCCGCCTGCGCCTGCGCGGGAATCATCACCGGCATCGTCACCAAGACCGGGCTCGGCCTCAAGGTGGGCTCCGTCCTCGTGGGGATCGCCAACGGCAATCTTTTGCTCACGCTTTTCTTTACGATGATTACGTCGCTGATTTTGGGAATCGGCGTTCCCACGACGGCCAACTATGTCATTACCTCGACGATCGCGGCGCCGGCCATCCTTATGCTGAAAGACGCCAACGGCGCGCAGCTGGTGCCCGTCATGGCCGCTCATCTCTTCGTGTTCTATTTCGGGATTATCGCCGACGTTACGCCCCCGGTGGCCCTCGCTGCCGTGGCGGCCTCGGGCGTCGCCAAATCCGAACCCATGAAAACTGGATTGCAGGCCACGAGACTTGCCATCGCGGCCTTCCTCGTGCCCTATATCTTTGTGATGGAGCCCCAGCTCGTCATGATCAATCCCGATGGATGGGTCATCCTCAAGATCCTCACGGCCTTTATCGGCGTTGTCTGCGTCGCCGTCGGGCTCACCGGATACTTCAAAGCCCCGATGAATCCCGTGGAACGGATCTTCATTATCGGCGCGGGACTGCTCTCGGTACATCCGGGGTATACGACCGACGCCATCGGGCTTGCGATCATCGTCGCGATCTTCCTCCTGCAAATGAAAAAAGCCCGGGATATCCGGGCCAAAACCCTTGTCCGTTAGTGTTACACCGGGAATATAATCAAATTTTAATCATGGAGGTATCTGTATGAAAAAACTTGTTTCTCTGCTCGCTGTACTGGTTACAACCGCGCTGCTTGCCGATACGACGTACATCAACATCGGAACCGGCGGGACCGCGGGGACCTATTATCCGCTCGGGGGCGCTTTCGCCGAAATCTGGAATTCCAAATTGAAGGATGTCAACGCCACCGCCGAATCCACCGGCGCTTCCGTGGCCAATGTCAACATGCTGCAGAAAGGGGACATCGACGTGGCCCTGATTCAGAACGACATTGCCTACTATGCCGAAAACGGCGTGGAACTCTTCAAAGAAAAACAGACAGCCGTGAAAGGGCTCGCGATCCTGTATCCCGAACCGATTCAGTGTATCACCCTTGATCCCAACGTGAAATCCGTCGCCGACCTCAAAGGGAAAAGCGTGGCGGTAGGCGCCATCGGATCCGGTACGGCCGTAAACGCCACCCAGATCATGGAAGCCGCCGGTCTCAAAGAAGGGGACGTCAAAGTACTGTATCTCTCCTTCGCCGAAGCCGTAAACGCCATGCGTGACGGACAGGCCGACGCCGCGTTCCAGGTTGCCGGTATTCCCACGGCGGCCATCGTCGATCTCGCGACCCAGAAGCCCGTAAGACTCGTTGAAATCGGCGCCGACACGCTGAAGAAACTCAACGAGAAATACTCCTATTACACGGCCCTGACGATCCCCGGCGGGAGCTACAGCACCGTGAAAGACGACGTCAAGACCGTTACCGTGCAGTCCATGCTCGTTGTAAGCGCCAAATTCTCCGAAGATCTCGTCTACAACATGCTGAAGGCTCTGTACGAGAACCAGGACAGAATCGCGGCCGCTCACAAAATGGGCGCTCTGATCAAACCCGAATCCGCTCTGACCGGTATGAGTATCGAGCTCCATCCCGGCGCCGTGAAGTATTACAAGGAAAAGGGACTTTTGAAGTAAAATCTGTAAAAGCAAATCAAAAACCCGTGCGGTTTCGCGCGGGTTTTTT
>JAISTB010000014.1 GCA_031272775.1 Fusobacteriaceae bacterium
TTCCAATTCCACCAGTTCTGCTTATCTTCGGGAAGTTCCCCGTCATGGTCGGCGTAATACACCGCCAGACGATAACAATACAAAGCGCAGCGGTCAACCGTAAAACCTTTGGCAAGGCAGTCTTTGGCGTAGACTTCGTCGGGGTTCTGTCCTTTAAGGGATTCAATATCCGGGTATCCGGCGGCAATCAGATGTTGCGCCATGTTCTTGCCGATTCCGGGAATTTTCGTCAGGTCGCTCATAGTTCAAAGTCCTCGCTGTGGGAGTGTTTTCCTGCAATCGTATCGACAAATTTCGTATAAATTTTGTCAAGCAATCCCCGATTCTGCAATTTGGCAAGCCAATCGCCCGGGATGCCGTCCATACCGTAATACAGACCTGCGATTCCGCCTGTTATGGCGGCGACCGTATCGGTATCCAGACCCAGGTTCACAGCTTTCAACGTGGCGTCTTTGTAATTGTCCGTGTTTAAGAGACACCAGATGACGGCTTCCAGGGTTTCCACAACATAGCCGCTGCCTTTGATCTGCTCTTCGGGGGTCTTCGCAAAAACCGCGCAATCCGACAGCCGCTTGTACACATTGATTTCGTCTTTGTATGCGGTATTCCCATAATATTCCAGCGCCTCCAGGGCGCCCCGCTCAATGCAATCGTTCAGGGGATTGCCTCCCGCAACGATTTTATCAATAATCGCAAGATAGACGCCGCAGGCGATTAAATTGCGCGGATGGGCGTGGGTTAGGGCGACGCAGTGGTGATATTCTTTGATGGCCTCTGGATTTTTCCATTGATTCAAGCCGTATTTTGCGAGGATATAAAAAACCATCGGCAAAATCCTCATCAATGAGCCATTTCCGTTGTCCATCTCCCCGCACAACCCGCAGGTATCCGGATCTCTTTGGTCCTCCAGTAATTTAAAATTGCGCCATAACAAGTGCGACCGACGCCAAAGGCCTTGCCGAATACGGCAAATTCTCCACGTTCAAGCCATCTGGAAAAATTCTTGCAAACGTCGTTGGCGTTGTATGTACCTTTATCCCCGATGCTTTTGGCCAGGGCTAGGGTCATGGAGGTGTCGTCGGTCCAGGAGCCCGCCGGAAGATTGAATGTCCCGTACCCGATCATGTCGGTCACGGGTTTTGCTTTGCGCGCCTTGCGCGGTTCAAATTCCACGGGCGCGCCTAAGGCGTCCCCGACAACGTGTCCGTAGAGGCTTGCAGAGATTTGTTTTTTTGCTGGCATATTTTTTCCTCCCCCCACTCCCTCAAGTTTCCTTGACTGTCACATCCATGATCCACTTGAACGAGCGGTAGCGGATCAAGGCCGCGATACATTTGAGAATCTCGGCCGATTCCACGAAAATCATCAGTTTATGAATCGGGGTCTTGAAGTAAACGCCCGTAAAGGCGATGGGAATCCCGACAAGCCAGTTGGGCAGCGTCTCCAGCCAGAGGGCGGATTTCGTGTCGCCCCCGGCCCGGAAAAGGCCCAGCAGGATGCCCCAGTCAATGAGTTTGAAAAACATGAAGACCCCCGCGATCCGGATGACGCCCAGAGCCATGGCGGAAATTTCCGGTTCGAGCTGGTAGAGGCTCACGATGGTCGGCGCGGCGAATTCCACAAATACCGCCACCAGCGCCGCCAGAACCGCGCAGATCCGGACGATCTTCCGGGAATAGACCTTGACTTTTTCAAAGTTCCCTTCCCCGATGGTATGGCCTACAATGACCCCGGCGGAGCTCGAAAGCCCCATAAACACAATGGCCCCGATGGCCATCACGATACCGGCCATCTGCATGGAAGCCGCCTCCCGGATCCCCAACCTGGCGTAAGCCACATCGAGCAGGATCACGCCGATGATCCAGAGGGATTCCGTCGCGAATACCGGCAAAGACCGCCGCCAGATCTCCCGGAGAAGCGTTCTTGAAAGGTGGAAGAAATCGCTGATTTTTCCTTTGAGGTCGTAGTCCTTCTTCCAGATCACGAGCAGATACACCGCCAGCTCCACGAGCCGGGCGAAAACCGTCGCGACGGCCGCGCCTTTTTCCTTCATTACCGGAAAGCCAAAAGCGCCGTAAATCAAGAGATAATTGAAGACCGTGTTGGTCACGACGCCCAGAGCGGAGGCGACCATGGGGACCTTTGTCTTTCCCATGGAACGGCAGGTGATGCCGATCCCGAAGGAGATCGCGAAGGGGATATAGGAAAAGACCACCCTGCGCAGGTAGGAGACGCTGATCCCGAGGACCGTTTCGTTTCCGGTGTAAACCGAAAGAATCCGCCCCCCCGCGAAAAAAGCTGTCAGCGTGAAGAACAGCCCCACCACGAGGCCGCAGCGGATCGCGGTTCCCAGGATCTTCCGGATCGTTTTGAAGTCTTTCTTGCCGTAATACTGCGCCATAAAGATGCCCATGCCGCTGTTGATCCCGAACAAAAAAAGATCGTAAACCCTGAATATGCTGTTGGCGAAGCCCACGGCGGCGATGTAGTTTTCGCCCAATCGTCCGATCATGATATTATCTACAAAGTTAAGCGATGATGTGATCAGCTGCTGGATCACGATGGGGATCCCCAGCGAAAAGATCATTTTGTAAAATTCCGGCGTATCTGTCTTGAAAAGTTTCATGTTGCTCCCTTATTTTTTGTTTCGTTTTTCGTACCCTCATTATACAGGATTTATGTCAATCCCGCAATAAAAAAAACCGCCCCGCTCTTCGGGAGCGGGGCGCTGTCCAATTAACCCATCCAGGCCGTTTTCTCGCTGTTTTCGGTTGTTTTTTGCTGAAGTTCCTGCTTTTTCCATTCCTCATAATACTGCTTTTCGAGCTTCGTACGGAACTTTACCCTTTCTGTTGCCATCTCGATGCGGATTTTTTCGATTTTGCTCCAGTCGGGGTTTTCTTTGTTGAATTCGCGGCGGAGCTCCAGGTCTTTTTCTGCCATAAGGATTCTGAAATCTTCCACATCCCGGGACAAACGCTCGTTTTTTGTGTCGGGAAACGTAGTAAACCCTCGGCGAAAACCCCTGTCCCCCAAATTTCCTTCAAAGCAGCGGACGATGATCGTTCCCGCCGGCGTCTCATACCGCCGGACGCTGTCCCAGGGTCTCGCCTGGGCGACGCCCGTCAGCGTCAGCAATAATGTTCCGATGGTCAGCATTTTTTTCATTTATCTCAACTCCTTTTCAGATATTGTTTTGCATGTACCTATTTGTACCATGAAAAAATGTCGTGAACATGTCAGGGGGTCAAAAAAAGAAGCGCGGTATCCCGCGCCTCTTCGGCGTTTCCAAATGTAGCTTTTTTGCGACATTAAATTACGCTGGCTTTTCCGTATATCCGGGCCTCTTCCGGGTCTGTACGGAAACCGTACTTTCGGATTTTGTTGGCAAGGCCGTATTTTTTGATCTTTTTGTAAATCACCGTCCGGTGGATTTGCATTTCCCGGGCCGTATCGTTGCAATTCCAGCCGTTGCGCTCAAGGGCAGCCTCCAGGATGTCCCGCTCGTAGCTTTCGAGCAGCTCGTGCAGGGACCGCCGCTCGTCCAGGACGGGCTTGCTCATGGTGACCATTCGCGAAGGCAGATCCACAAGCCCGATGTACATATCGTCGGAACTGGCGTAGGCGCTCTTGATGACGTTGTCGAGTTCCCGGATATTGCCGGGCCAGGTGTATTCCTTGAATATTTTCAAAACTTCCTTGGAAAAGAGCTTTGCCATGCGCATTTCCCGGTTCAACTCGTCGAGGAAATAGTTGGCAATCTCCAAAATATCGTCTTTCCGTTCCCGCAGGGGAACCATCTCAATATTGATCACGTTGAGCCGGTAGAAGAGGTCTTCCCGGAACTCGCCGTTTCTGATCATCTGCTGTAAATCCTTCCGGGTCGCCGCGATGATTCTGACGTCGATCGGTATGGTCTCAAGGCTCCCGATGGGTTCTATTTTCCGCTCCTGCAATACGCGCAGCAGCTTTGCCTGCATTTTTAGCGGCATGTCGCCGATTTCGTCGAGGAAAATCGTCCCGCCGTTGGCGATCAGGAATTTTCCCTTTTTCCCGCCTTTTTTCGCGCCGGTAAAGGCGCCTTCCTCATAGCCGAAAAGTTCCGATTCAAGCAATTCTTCGGGGATTGAGGCGCAGTCGATGCTGACCATGGGTTTGTTGGAACGGGCGCTGGTGTTGTGAATGGCGTTGGCGAAAACTTCCTTGCCCGTGCCGGTCTCTCCGGTCAGGAGCACCGAAAAACTGGTGTTGGCGGCTTTGACGCCGTCCACTTTGTTCTTGAGAAACGAGGGGCTTGAGCCGATAATGTCGTCGAAGGAACTGCGGCCGCGGCCGATTCTCTTGTATTCCTCGCGGTAGTATTCGAGCTGGTCATATTCGGCCATCAGTTTTTTTGCCACGTCCAGCGATTGCAGGCGGAATTTTACCTGGGCCACGCCGGCCACGACTTTGCCTTCCTCGTCTTCCACGTAGGAACGACTGACGATGATTTTTCTTTCTTTGGAGGTCCCGGCCACGTACGTATGGATCACGCCGTATTCCCGAAAATGGTTCTGGACAATATCAATCATTTTGGAATTGGGGATGATGTTGAGTATGGTTTTCCCGATCACATCCTCCTTTTTCTTGCCAAAGAAATTGCAGTAGGATTCGTTGATATCCGTAACGTTTCCCTTTGTGTCCACTACGATGAATCCGTCTTCGGACATCTCGATCAGCTGGTCGAATATATGCTTGTATTCTTCCTTGGGAATCAGCATGGGTCCTCCTTTTTTGAAGCGCCTCAGGAGCGCCCCTTCGGACGCCCCTGAAACACTTGCTTAGTCAGGATGTTACAACTTCCTTTTTTTTGCCGCTTCGGTCATGGCGGGCACGATCTCGTTGAGATCGCCCACAATGCCGTAATCACAGATTTTGAAGATGGGCGCGCCCGGATCTTTATTGATCGCCACGATGTACTTGGACTCGCTCATGCCTGCCTGATGCTGGATAGCGCCGGAAATACCGCAGGCGATGTAAACGTTGGGCCGGACTGTCGTCCCGGTCTGTCCCACTTGATGGGACTGATCGATCCAACCGGAGTCGACGGCCGCGCGGGACGCGCCTACTTCTCCGCCCAGGGCTTCGGCCAGGTCTTCGATCAGCTTGAAGTTTTCAGGCTTCTTGAGACCTCTGCCGCCCGACACGATGATTTTGGCGCCCGTGAGGTTCACGAGCTTCTTTCCCGCCGATTTTACGTCGATGACCTTGGCGCGGATGTCCGAGGCGTTCAGTTTCGGTTCATAGACTTCGACGGTCCCCGTGGGGCTTTCCTGGTATTTGGCCTTTTCCATGACGCCCGGTCTTACGGTCGCCATTTGCGGGCGGTTTTTGGGACAAATGATGGTCGCCATGAGGTTTCCCCCAAAGGCGGGTCTGGTTTGCAGGAATTTTTTGTCCTCGGGATCGATCGCCAATTTTGTGCAGTCGGCGGTAAGTCCCGTGCCGACCTTGGCCGCCACCCGGGGGGCGAAGTCCCTGCCCAGGGAAGTCGCGCCGAACAGCACGATTTCCGGCTTTTTTTCGAGAATGACCCTTGCGGTCGAAAGGGCGTAGCCTTCCGTGGAAAATTTGTCCAGCAGGGGATCCTTGACGTAGATGACCTTGTCGGCCCCGTAATGGAGCAACTCTTTCACTTTTTCATCGAGGTCCGCGCCCAGGAGCACAACCGCCAGCTTTTTTCCCAGTTCCGCGGCAAGCTTTTTGCCCTCGCCGAGGAGCTCTATGGTAATGGGGCTGATGATCCCGTCACGCTGTTCCCCGATGACCCATACGTCATTGTAGTCTTTCAGATTGATGTCTTGATTTACTTTTGCTCTGGCCATATTCTCCCCCTCCTATATCACGTTGGCTGCTTTGAGCTTGTCGAGCAGCTTGTCCACTATTTCGGTCTTGTCGGCCCCTTCGATGATCTCGCTGTGCTTTTCCTTTGTGGGAACAAAGGAGCTGTGTACGTTGGTGGGGGAGCCTTTGAGTCCGATCTGCGTCGGATCCACAGGAAGGTCTTCCGAGGTCAGCGTCTTCACCAGATCTGTTGTATATGCCTCAAAGACGCGTTTTACCCGGGGATAGCGCGGCGTGTTCAAATCCTGGATCGCCGTGATCAGTACGGGTTTCGTCGTCTCGATGATGTAGTCGACGCCTTCGGTTTTTCTGGTAATCACATACTTGTCGCCTTTTTCTTCTATGGCCTTGGCGTAGGTCACCTGGGGGATATCGAGGAATTCCGCGATTTCCGGTCCCACTTGGGCCGTATCCCCGTCGATGGCCTGTCTGCCGCAGAAGATCAGGTCATAGTTGCCGATTTTTTCAATGGCCGCGGCCACAATGGTGGCCGTTGCCCATGTGTCCGAACCGCCGAAAGCGCGGTCTGTGATCAGGTAAACTTCGTCGGCGCCCATGGCGTAGGCTTCCTTCAGGGCTTCCTTGGCCTGGGGCGGACCCATGCTGATGACGGTGACTTTCCCGCCGTTCTTGTCCCGGAGCTGCAGGGCCGCTTCGATGGCGTTCTTGTCGTCGGGATTGATGATGCTGGGCACGCCGTCCCGGATCAAGGTGCCGGTTTCCTGATTGATTCTGACTTCATTGGTATCGGGTACCTGTTTGATACATACGATAATATTCATGCGTCCTCCCCCCTTAACCCAACACGGACCTGGAAATCACGAGCTTGTGGATTTCGGAGGTTCCTTCATAGATTTCGGTAATCTTGGCGTCTCTGTACATCCGTTCGAGCGGATAATCGTTCATGTAGCCGTAGCCGCCGTGGATCTGCAACGCGAGGTTTGTGACCTCCCGGGCGCAGATGGACGCGTTGTACTTGGCCATGGCCGCGATCTTTGTGTGGTTCTGTCCCGAGGCTTTCAGCCAGGCCGCGTGGAAAACGAGCCACTTGGCCGCTTCAATTTTCGTCGCCATATCGGCGATATACCAGCCGACGCCCTGCAGGGCGGCGATGGGTTTGCCGAACTGAACGCGCTCGTGCATGTACTTCACGCTTTCTTCAAGGGCGCCTTCGGCGATCCCCACAGCCTGCGCGCCGACGCCGATTCTCGCGCCGTCGAGACAGGTCATGGCCATGCCGAAGCCCCGGCCTTCTTTACCGACAAGGTTTTCCTTCGGCACCCGGCAGTTGTCGAAGATGAGCTCGACGGTTTCGGACCCGTGCAGGCCCATTTTGTTTTCGATCTTGCCTACGGAAAATCCCGGCGTTCCCTTTTCCACGATGATACAGGACATGCCCTTCAGTCCCTTGGAAGGATCGGTCAGGGCGAATACGAGAACGGCCGAAGCCTGTCCGCCGCCGGAAATAAAGCATTTTGTTCCGTTCAGCACATACTCGCCGGTCTTTTCGTCGAGGATGGCCGATGTCCGGGCCGATGCCGCGTCGGATCCCGCGTTGGGTTCCGTCAGGGCAAAAGCCCCCAATTTTCCGCCTTCAGCCATCATGGGCAGATATTTTTTCTTCTGCTCGTCGTTTCCGAACTTCATGATGCACTGGGCAAATATGGTGTGTATGGAGAGGATGGCCGCTGTGGAAGCGCATTTCTTCGCGATTTCCAGAACGATAAGGGCTTTGTCGACGTCGTTTCCGCCAGAGCCGCCCTGTTCCACAGGCGTCCCGATGCCGGTAAAGCCGATTTCCGCCATTTTCGCGAATGTTTCCGCGGGGTAACGGTGCTCCCGGTCTATTACATCGGCAAGGGGCAACACTTCTTTTTCAGCGAACTCCTTTGCCACCCGTTGCAGCATCAGTTGCGCCTCGGTAAAATTAAAATCCATAGATACCTCCTGATTTTTGAAAAAACTACTTGTTGACTACGATGGTCCCCTTCTCCAGATATGCTTTGATCGTTTCGTCGCTGTAGCCGATTTCCTTCAGGATTTCTTCGGAATCTTCGCCGATCAGCGGAGCGTCTTTAATCGGATTCAGTTCGATGTTCTCAAACTTGATGGGCGTCAGGGCAAGCTTGGTCACAGTGCCGTTCCGGTGCTTAAAATCGGCCACGTAGTTGTTTTCCAGCGCCTGGGCGTCCTTCCAGACGTCGGCGAAGTGCTGGATCCGTTCGTTGGCGATGTCGGCCTTTGTCAGCATTTCCACAACTTCGTCCTGGGTGTATTTTACGAACTCCTGATCGAGGATGGCGATCAGCTCGGGCGCGTTTTTCTTGGCTTCGAGGGTCGTCAGGAACTTGTCGTTCTTGAGATCGGGCCGGCCCAGCAGGTCGCAGAGTACCGGGAAATACCGTTCATGTTCGAGAATCGATACGAATACCCACTGTCCGTCTTTACACTTGAAGGAATTGATGACTGCGGATGTGGCGTTCTTTCTTGTCTTGGGATAAACGTCCTCGTACTGGGTCGTTGCCATTTCCGTACTGGCGCTCCAGATGGCCTGGGATAAGAGCGATACCATTACTTTCTGACCCTTTCCGGTCTTCTGCTGATAGTAGAGGGCCGCGCAGATACCGCCCGAAAGGCTGCACGCCGTTGTGGCGTCGCCGAATCCGATGGGCGGATTGACCGGGGACGTGTCTTTTTCCACCAAGTCGGCCATGGCGCCGCTTCTGGCCCAGAAGGCCACGGTGTCAAAACCGGCGTTGTCCTTGGCGGGACCGTAGTCGCCGAAACCGTTGATCTGTGCCCAGATCAGGTGCGGATGCTTTTCGTGCAAGGTCTCATAGTCGAGACCGAGCCGCTTCAAAGCGCCCGTCCGGTAACTGGAAACGAAAACATTGGCTGTCTTCAGCAGATCGTCCATGATTTTCAGCCCTTCGGGATCCTTCAGATTGATACAGAGCCCTCTTTTGTTGGCATTGTAGGTCGTGTAAACGGGATTGATCTCCCGGTCGATGACGGGGGCCGTCATGTTGGCGCCCAGTTTTCTGCCGGGATCGCCGAAGCTCGGCTCCACTTTGATAACGTCCGCGCCCCAGTCGCCAAGGATTCTGGCGGTACCGGGCCCGGCGACGAAGTAGGTAAGGTCTACTACTTTTACGCCTTCCAAAGGTTTATTCATATTATACCTCCATTTGTCGCTTTTTGGCAACATTTATTTATTTTGTTTTTTTGTCCACGACGGAAACCCTGATTCTCCGGGCTTCAGGTCGTACATTCCGGAAAAATTACGGCCAGTTCGGGAACAACGAGAACAGAATTACGCAGATAACCGATCCGACGGCGGGCATAAATACCGTGAGCCAGAAGACCAGTCCGTAAGCGTCTTTATGGGTTTCGTTACAAATACCGTTCGTAACCGTTACGATATAACCGTTGTGCGGGAGCGAATCCAGAGCCGCGGAAGAAATCGACATGGTTCTCGAAATGGCTTCGGCGGAAACGCCCTTGGCAAGATATACGGGACCCAGTAAGGGAGCGGCGATGCCCAAAGCGCCCGAAGCGGATCCGCAGATACCGGCGATGACCGTCGTACCAACCGCTACGCCTACGAGGGGCGGACCGGGGATGCTGGTCATGGCGTCACGTACTACGGGGAAAGCGGCCGACATGGATACGAGGGTACCGAAGCCCACGACGGCGCAGGTGTTACAGATGGAGCCGATGGCGGCCTTGCAGCCGTCGCCCACATGGCCCAGAACTTTGTGATTGTCCTGATATTTGTTGAGCAGGAGCCATGTCAGGATCGTGCCGAACAGAACGCCGGTTTCGGGCTGAACGATGTTCTTTCCGCCGACTTTCAAGTTGATGATGAAGATCGTTACAACGAGGGGAACCAGAGACAGAATGCCGCTGGGCAGTTCTCCCTCCACCTCAAATTTGTCAATGTCTTTGGCGACAAAGTGCTCGCCGTTCTTTCTTGCCTTGTCAATGTACCAGAACATGAACAGCGCGCCCAGAACGAAGATGGCGCCGCAGGAAAGGAATCCCACGATGGTTCCGGCCATGAGTGTTACGGGTCTTCCGGCCAGTTGCGTCATAACCGTCGACGGCGTAAAGTTGTGAATCTGGGGAGCGCCGGGCGCTACCATGGCGAAGGTCGAACATCCGAACGTCAACGCGCCGGGGAGAAATCTTCGCGGCAGATCCGCTTCACGGAAGATTTCCAGGGCAATGGGGAACACCGCGAAACTTACTACGAATACGGTGACGCCGCCATAGGCCAGAACCGCGCAGGAGAGCGGTACGGAAATCAGGGCGTATTTTTTACCGAAGATCTTGATGATCAACTTGGCGATGGCCTTCGCACCGTTGGTGATTTCCATGAGTTTCCCCATAAGGGTTCCCGTGAGAAAGATCAGGTAATTGGCGCTGAAGAATCCGACAAACCCGCGGATGAAGAACGTCTTATAGGCGTTAAACATCGTCAGGGGACCGACTTTTTCGTCAGCCACAAAGCCCAGCGTCGTAATGGCGACGATGGCGCAGCTGATAAAGACCGTGATGAAGATGTTGACTCCCTTCATGATCATCCAGATCAGCAGGCTGAGTGCTACGATGATACCGATGAGACTGATAAGTTGTTGCGTATTCATGCTATCCTCCTATATTATTTTGTGTGATGCCGTTTTTGTACTTCGGATGCCATGGCATGACAAAAATGTTTCTCCAGTTATACTAAGCAATTATTATGCCAACATTCTGTTTCGGGAAAAAAATTAAAATAATTTTAAAAATGTACTGTTTATAAACAATTTCGACAACATTATGACATTAAAAATCAGGAATTGGACAAAACGGAAACCAGTTCAAAAAACAAAAAGTAGTCATCCGGAGACAAAAGTCTCAGAATGACTACATTGCTATCGAGGGTCCTCAGCCCCTTATAATCACGAAAGGACGCCGTTTTCCGACGCCCTTTTGCCTTTCAGATCCTGTTCCCTTTTCCCGGAAGGGGTTTTTATTCGCCGACAACAGGTTTTTCCGCGTAGACGGAAACCTGTTTTTTGTTCCGTTTTCTGTAGCGTTCAAACTTCACAAAGCCGTCGATCAGCGAAAACAGCGTGTGATCCCTGCCGATCCCCATATTTTCCCCGGCGTGGAAGACCGTGCCGCGCTGGCGTACAATGACGTTTCCGGCCTTTACGACTTCGCCGTCATATTTTTTGACGCCCAGATATTTGGGGTTGGAATCCCGTCCGTTCTTGACGGAGCCTTGCCCTTTCTTATGGGCGAATTTCTGTATATTGAACGTGAATAACATCTCTATCGAACCTCCTTTTCTACAAGCTTCAAATATTCGGGATACTGTCCCGCAAGATTTTTGACCATCACAACCATGGTTTCAAGCAATGCGCCGATTTCTTTTTGCCGTTTCGCGTAATCCGCTTCGGGGATCGTTGTCAGATCCACCGCCAACAAGTCGTCTCTGTCGACGTAGTCCGGCCGGAGTCCCAGCACGTCCTGCAAGCCGCCCAGAGGCGCGTATACCAGCGAAGAAACCCCTGCGCATACGATGTCCGAGCCCGCTTCGGCATAGCCGGAATGTCCGTAAGACTCGTATCGCACGATTCTCCCGTTCTTCCGCCAGATCTCAACGGTAGTCATGGCTAGGCTTTGATGGCTGTGATTTTGATTTCCGTAAACAACTGTCTGTGACCGATTTTTCTACGGCTTGCTTTTTTCGGCTTGTATTTGAAGTTGATGACCTTGGGTCCTTTGCCCTGAGAAAGTACCTGAGCACTGACGCTGGCGCCGCTTACGGTCGGGGAGCCTACGGTTACGGCTCCGTCCCCTCCGATCAGCAGGACGTCTGTCAATTCTACGGTGGATTCGATCTCAGCATTTAATTTTTCGACTTTCAATACGTCGCCTTCCGCAACTTTGTATTGTTTGCCGCCGGTTTTGATTACTGCGTACATCCGCTATACACCTCCAAAGTGAAAATCCGCTGATAAAGGTTGCTGAATACCTTTCGTCACGCGCTTTATTATTCTATCACATTCACGGCCCTTTGTCAAACGTTATTTTCCGGGATTGTCCTTTGTCAGGTCCCCAAAAATGCCGGTCAATGTCGCGATATTTTTCAATTCCGCCGGGATAATGAGCTTTGTGGCCTGTCCGTTGGCCATTTTCGTAAAGGCGTCCAGACCCTGAAGCGCGATAAACTTGTCGTCCGCCCCGGCCTCTTTGATGACCCGGATCGCTTCGGCGCGCCCTTCGGCTTCTTTGATCATGGCCTGTTTGATGGCTTCGGCCTTCAGAATTTCCGCCTCTTTGGCGGCCTCGGCCCGGAGGATCGTCGATTCCCTTTCCCCCTCGGCCACGAGGATGACGGCCTGCTTCTGTCCCTCTGCCCGCAAGATGGCCTCGCGCTTTTCGCGGTCGGCCTTCATCTGACGTTCCATGGCGACTTTGATCTCCTGCGGGGGATCGATGTTTTTCAATTCCACCCGGGTGATCTTCATGCCCCAGGGATCCGTGGCCTCGTCCAAAATAATCAGCATTTCGGCGTTGATCTTGTCCCGGGACGTCAGCGTCTCCTCAAGGTCCATGCCGCCGATGATGTTTCGGAGCGTGGTGGCCGTCAGGTTCTCGATGGCGATCATGGGGTTTTCAATGCCGTAGGTGTAGAGCTTGGGATCCGTGATCTGGAAATAGAGCACCGAGTCAATCTGGATCGTCACGTTGTCCTTGGTGATCACAGGCTGGGGTTTGAAATCGATTACCTGTTCCTTCAGCGAAATATTCTTCCGGATTTTGTCAATAAAAGGAAAGAGCACGTTGATGCCGCTCGTCCAGGTCGTCGAATACTTCCCGATGCGCTCGATGACATAGGCCCTGGATTCGGGCACCGTCCGCACATGGGTAAAGATCACAAACAGAAAGACGAGCAGGAGAATCGCTCCCACGACCAGTTTCAATCCGCTCAATCCCGCTACCATATCCATATTCTTCCCTCCCCAAGAGATCCCTTGTCTCTTGTTACCTTAACTTACCATGTCGCTTGTTTTCAGAAAAGCCCCGGGATGCTGACGCCGCCGGTGACTTTGTTCATTTCCGCTTCGGCCAGCTCGTCGGCCTGCCGCATGGCTTCCCTGACGGCCGACAGGATCAGGTCTTCGAGCATTTCCTTGTCCTGGGCGCCTTCTTTGAGGATGTCCTCGCTGAGCTTTACCGCCAGGAGCTCCTTCTGTCCGTTGACCTTGGCGATGACGGCGCCGCCGCCCACCGAGGCCTCAAGTTCCTTTGCCTTTAATTCTTCCTGGATTTCCAGCATTTTTTTCTGCATATCCTGGGCCTGCCGCAGGATGTCTTCCTGATTGCCCGCAGCCGCAGGCGTTTTCGTTGTCTTCAGTTTTCTGACCATTTTTTCCTCCGTTATTTGTTCGCGTATGCTATTATAGCAAAGTACGCTGGTTTTTTCAAGGATTTTTTGCGGGTATCAGCGGATGTCGTAGGGAAAATAGGGGAGCGGCGTAAAATAATATTCCTTCGTGAGATCGGCGCTCTCCACCAGGCGAAAGAGCCTGCTCATCGGCACGTAGTCCTCAAGGAAGGAATCGATCCCCGGAATCGTGGTGATCTCCACGACCGAATACTCCCTGACGTCGTAATCCCGCGCGAGCCCCGCTATACACTCGCCCAGCCCCCCGATCTCATCGACAAGGCCGTTTTTCACGCCATCCACGCCGAGCCAGACTTTGCCGCCCGCGATTTTTTCGATGTCTTCCACATTTCTGTTGCGGCCCGCGGCCACGGCCCGGAGAAAATCTTCGTAGACCGCTTCGGCGGACGCCTGCAGCTTTTGCATGCGTTCGGCCGTAAAGGGCGTCCCCACGGAATAGAGATCCGTATAATCGCCTTTTTTGATGGTCTCGACGGCGACGGCTCCTTTTTCGTTGAGGAGTTTGCTCAAATTGGGAATGAGACTCACAACGCCGATGGATCCCGTGACGCTCCCCGCGGAGGCGTAGATCTTGCTGCCGGCCGAGGCGATGTAGTAGCCCCCCGAGGCGGCCATGCCGCCGATGGAGATGTAGACGGGCTTCTGCGCCCGGACCTCGCGGATCTTGGCCGCTATGATGTCCGAAGCGAGGGCCGATCCGCCGGGGCTGTTGATCCTCAGGACAATTCCCTTGATGTCGGCGTTTTTCCGCGCCTTTTCGAGATCGGCGATCAGACCGGCGGGGTAGATGTATCCGCGGCTCTTGCTCCGGGTATTGATGATGTCCCCTTCGGCGGTGATCACGGCGATTTTGTTCTTTTTCGGGTTCCGCGAGCCGATATTGTTCGCGAAAATGTATTTGTTGATGTTGACGAGCCGGTCTCCCATGGGGGCCGTGAGGTCGCTGTAGTACTGCGTTTCGTCAATGAGTCCCAGCGCTTTCAGCTTTGCGGGGGAAGAGGCCATCAGCTCCCCTTTGAGGAGAAGGGCCTCAAGGGTCGAGCGGTTCTGCTTGCGGGCCACGGCAATATCCCTGAGAAAAGCGCTCAGAATCTTGTCGTAAATCTCGGTCAAATTCCGCCGGTACTCGGGCGACATGCGATCCCGGATAAACGTCTCCCCATAGGATTTGTACTCCCCCACATGGATGACCTGGACCGCTATCCCCAATTTATCCAAAAGGCCTTTGAAATAGCCGATTTCCGTATAATATCCGCCGAGATTGACCGAGGCGCCCGCCGCGGGCGGCATGACGATCCTGTCCGCCGTCGAGGCCAGCCAGTATCTGCCGTTGTTGAGCCCCGTCGTCCAGGCGTAGACGGTCTTTCCCTTGAGCTTCATCTCCCGGATCAGAGCCGAAATCTCCTCGATCTGCCCGTAGGAGAGGGACATGCCGTCCAGTCGCATAATGACCCCGGTCACGTTGGCGTCGTCGCCGATGGCCTTGAGGCTTTCCAGAAGCGTAAAGAAGCTCAGGTCCCGTTCGCCGAAGAAGCTCGGGAGATTGGTCTTTTTTTCGTAGATTTTCCGGTTGAGGTCCACCTCCACCCAGGAATTTTTCGCGATGGTTGTCTCCCGCACGATTTTTTTCGTGGAAAGGATCCCCACGATGGAAACGATCACGAAAAGCAGTAAAAACAGCTTGATGAAGAAAGACAGGATTTCCTTGACGATAAAAAGCAAAAATTTTAAGATGAGATTGACGATTTTCACGGTTCCTCCCGGGTACAGATCTTATTTGAGTTTCGCCAATTCGCCCTCGAGGATGTCCAGCAGCCGGTCGAATTCCTTGCCTACGGCGTCAAAGCTCTCGGGCTTTGAAAGATCCACGCCGGCCTTTTTCAACTGGGCCATGGGGTTGTCGTCGCCGCCGGAGCGCAAAAGCTCCAAATACTGATCCAGAGCCTGTTTCCGTTCCGCTTCGCCGTGTTTTTCGTTCGTGATCCTGTCGTAGAGGTTCGCCGAACTCGCGAAGCTCGTGGAATACTGGTAGACATAGTAGGGGGAATTGAAGAAATGGGGGATTCTCGCCCAGATCACGTTTTGCAGCTCGTCCTTCGTCAGGACGTCGCCGAAATATTGCGTAAAGAGCCCGTCCATAATGGCGCTCAGGCTGTCGGGGGTGACCGGCTTCTGGTCTTCCACCAGCTTGTGGGCCTGGTACTCGTAGTTGGCGAAGAGCGTCTGGATGTAATAGGTCCCCACGATGTTGCCGAGGGCCTGCTCAAGAAGGGCGATCTTCTCCACGGGGTCCTTGCTCTCCCGGATCATGTGATCAAGGAGCAGGCGCTCGTTGAAGGTCGAGGCGACTTCAGCTACAAAAATAGTATAATTTGACGTCGGGAAGGGCTGGGTCTCATGGGAGAGCATCGTATGGATCGTGTGCCCCAGCTCATGGGCCAGCGTAAAGACGTCGTCCAGCGTGGACTGATAGTTCAGGAGCATATAGGGGTGGACGCCGTATATTCCGATGGAGTAGGCGCCGCTCCGCTTGTTTTCCGTCTCGAAGACGTCAAGCCAGCCTTCGCCGATGGCCCGCTTGATTTTTCCCGCATAGTCCTCCCCCAGGGGGGCTACGGCCTTGATGACGATCTCCTTGGCCTCGTCATAGGGGAAGACGCGCTTGTAGTCGACGATGTTGATGGAATTGTCGTAATAATGGTATTCGGAAAGGCCCATGGCCTTTTTCCGGAGCGCCACGTAACGCTTGAGGGGCGCGGTATTCTTGAGGGCCGAATCGAGGAGCGCCATATAGACTTCGGGCGCCACGTTCTTGGGCTCCAGAGCCCGTTCCAGCGACGAGGCGTAGTTCTTGGCCTTCGATACGGCCGCGTCCCGTTGCAGGAGCGCCCGGTAAATGGCCCCGTAGGTATTTTTGCTCTCCTCATAGACGCCATACATGGCCTCAAAGGCCTTTTTCCGGTCTTCCTGACTGCGGTTGGTCGAGAGAATCTTCGAATAGGCCCCGTTGGTCACCGGGCCCTTGAAGCCGTCCGAGAGCTCCACCTCCCGGAACTTGACGTCGGAAATGGACAGCTCGCTGTAGACGTCGTGGGGAGCGCCCAGATACTGCCCGAAATAGGAGAGGAGTTTCTCCCGTTCGGGGTCCAGCACGTGGCGCTGCATCCGGTAGAGTTCTCGCAGATTGAAGGCGTGGGGTTTCAGGGCGTCATATTTGGCGATCCATTCTTCCATGGTCGCCTGCGGGATCGTGAGCAATTCCGGCGTCATCCAGGCCGTATTGACCGAGTATTCGGTCATGACCGCGTCCATGAGCTGCAGGCGCTCCGAGGCCTCCGTGTCTTTGGAATTGAGGTCCTTGCGCATATAGGGGTACAGGTAGAGTTTGTCGGCCAGCTTGGACAATTCCTCGTCCGTCGTCATGACCTTGACGAAATTCTCCGCGCTTTGGCTCATTTTCCCTTGATAGGAAACGATTTCCGCCATGAGTTTTCTTGCTTTTTCCAGATCGCCGTCCCAGGTTTTCCAGTCGGCATAGATATCCGTAAGGTTCCATTTGTATTTTGCATCGATTTCTTCACGTTTCATGATTTTGTTTTCTCCCTTTTGCGTTTGGGGATTTCCGTTTCCCGCGGCGGCGCAGGAAAAACATACCAACAGCGCCGCAAGGAAGGCCTTTGTGGTTCTGCTTGCGTCTTTAAGGCTTTTCTTCACTGCTTTTTTCCTCCACGACTTCCGCCTTTTCCACGGCTTCGGTTTTCACTTCGCCGGCTTCTTCCTTAACTTCGGTCCTGGCGGCTTCGGCCTTTTCTTTCACCTTTTCCACGACCGCTTCGGTTTTTTCTTTTGCCGCTTCCACTACGGCTTCGGTCTTTTCTTTAGCCGCTTCCACAACCGCTTCGGTCTTCGCTTTCGCCTTTTCCACGACGGTTTCCGTCTTTTCCACGGTCCCCTTGTACCAGCGCTCAATTTTGTTCTCGCCGCCGGTAAAGACGCCGCTGAAATAGCCGAGGGCCGCAAAAATTACCAGAAGAATAATAAAAATGTATTTTTTCATGTCTATTCACCTTCCTTGTGTGAGATTGAATACATTATATCATATTCGGCTTTATTTGTCTTGCGGTAAAATTTTATTGAGGAAAATTCCCACGAGGGCCGCGATGGTCAAGCCCGAAAGCGAAAGGGTCTGCCAGATGGCGATTTCGTTGATGGCAATGCCCGAGACGAGAATCAGCGCCGCGATCAGAAGATTTCTCGAGTTGGAAAAATCGAGCTTCGCGTCGACCACCATGCGTACGCCGATGGCGGCGATCATTCCGAACAGGATCACGGAAATACCGCCCATAACCGGCGTGGGGATCGTTTGCAGGATCACGCCGAATTTTCCCAGCAGGCCCAGGATAATCGCGTATACCGCGGCAATCTGGAGCACCCGGGGGTCATAAATCTTGGTGACGGCCAGAACGCCGGTATTTTCCCCGTATGTCGTATTGGAAGGACCGCCCAGCAGGCCCGCCAGCGAGGTCGCCAGCCCGTCGCCCAAAAGGGTCTTGTGCACGCCGGGATCGACGAAGAAATCTTTTCCGGCCACGGCCCCGATCGTGGTGATATCGCCGATGTGCTCGATAAAGGTCACGATGGCGATGGGGGCGATGGCCAGGATGGCGCCCGCGGAAAAGGAAGGCAGGGCCGTGAGGTCACGCATGGCGTCGGCCGAGAGGCCGAACCATTTGGCTTCGCCGATAACCGAGAAATTCACCATGCCCATGGCCGCCGACACGAGATAGCCCACGAATACGGAAATCAGAATCGGAACAAGCCGGAAGAACGAATGGCCGAGACTCGAAACGACGATCATCGTCGCGATCACGACGAGGGCCACGAAAAGGTAGCTCAGGTTGAAGGCGCCGTCCTTGTACATAGCCATGTTGATGGCCACGGGGCTCAGGCGCAGACCGATAACCATAATCACGGGGCCTGTCACGACCGGGGGCAGAAAGGACGTGACCTTTGCCGCGCCGTAGGTCTTCACGAGCCAGGCGAGGATCACGTAGATCAGGCCCGCCACGATGACGCCGCCCTTGACCGCGGAAATCCCCTGATTTTTCAAAACCAGCTGGATCGCGCCGATAAAGGCGAATGAAGAGCCCAGAAAAGCGGGTACTTTGCCCTTGGTCACAAAATGGAACAGCAAGGTCCCCGCGCCCGCGGCGATCAAGGCGATGGACGGGTTCAGCCCCGTCAGAAAGGGGACGAGGACCGTCGACCCGAACATGGCCAACACGTGCTGCGCCCCCAGAATCAGTTTCGTTCTGCCTGCCAATTTGAATTCATCCACTTTTTTCATCCCTCCGTTAAATTTTTGATATTGTCCGAAAAAAAAGACAGGAAATCCTATCTTTTCATTTTAGCCATAAATTTTTCCATATTGATGATGTAGCGCTCATGGACGGCTTCCCCGACAAGTTCCCCCGCGTAGTCCACCGTGATATGAAATGTGAGTTTTTTTCCCTCGATCTTGTCGAGCCGCGCCGTGCAAGTGATTTTGTCGCCGACGGCGTTGGCCTTCAGATGCTTGAGGTTGGCCGAGAGGCCCACCGTAGATTCTCCCGGGCCCAGATGGGGCTCCGCCAGCGTAAAAGCCGTATTTTCCATAAAAGCCAGCAGCATCGGCGTCGAGAACACGTCGGCCGCCCCGGAGGTCAAAACCCTGGCCGTTTCACCGGGACCCACGGTCTTTTCCGCCTTTTTGGTCATTCCTTCCTGCAGCATTTCTCCTCCCGTAGTCTTATGTCGTCCGCAGGATCGCGAACACAAATTTTTTCTATTTTATCACTCCCGGCCCCCTTTTGTCAATAAGGACATTTCGGGTTTTGCGAAGGGGGCGGGTCCCCCGGGATCAGGAAAAATCAAGCGCTTTCGTGGAAACGACGCAGAAAAGTTGTCCGCTTTCAAATTTTACGAAACATTTTTCTGCCGTGGCCACGTTGCTCACGCAAAGGGAGCTGCCGGGCCAAAGAACGGCGTCTGTGAGCGGATAGCGGAAGCCTTCCAGAAAAAGCCCCCGGACGGGTCCCCCGACCGCGAGAAAAGAGACCGTCGCGCCCAGGCAATCTTCGAGGACGGCGCCGCTTTCGACCGCGAACATCTCCTCGCCTTCGGCCAGAAAAACCAGCCCCTCAAAGCGAAAGGCCAGCTGCAGGTTCATGAGAAAATGATCGCTCCGTCCGCCGGTCCCCGCGAGAATAAAGATCTTTTCATAATGCCGGTCGGCCAAAGCTTCCAGCAGGATTTCGCCGTCGGTCTTGTCCTTCCGGACCGGGAAACGATGAATTTCCACGCCCTGTCCCGCGTATCGGGAAAGGAGCGCGGGATCGGCGGAATCAAAATCGCCGTAGAGGGCCAGGGGCGTGATCCCGAGATATTCAGCGTGGCGCGCGCCGCCGTCGGCGCAAAAGACATCCCCGGGCGTCTCCGCCAGCCGTTTCCGGTAAAAGTCCGGGGATCCTCTGAGTTCCCCGTTTAAAATCACATAGGCCACAGCCATCGCAAACCCCTTTTAATCGTCGTCTTCCGTCGTATCCACAACGATAAATACCGGCAAATGGTCGGAAACGGCGGCTTTTGCCCCGGCATAATCGCCAGCCGTAAAATCAAGGGCGCCGCTCTGCCCGGTAAATTCGTCCGTGTGGACGAGGGAGAGAAAAATATTGTCGTAGGAACTGGCCAGTTTTCCCGTCCCCAAAGTCGTTTTGATCAGGGGATCCATAGCCGGGATAATCCGGTCTTTATGGCCCGTGAGATTTTCAAAGGCCTCGTCCAGGGCGCTCATATTGAAGTCGCCTGCGATGATCACGTCGTTTTCGGCGGGATCGGCGTCCTGAAAGAAGGCGTAGACCCGGTCCAGGCGGAAGATCTCGCTCCGCCGGCGGCTTTCATTGTCCCCGAAGATGATGTGGACCAAAACAAAGGTGAAATCGAAGTTCCCGATCCGGAAGTCCGCCCCGCAGGGTTCCCGCGAGAACCCCTCTCCACCGGGGTAAAAGCCCGCTTCTTTGAGGAAAGCGACCCGGTCCTTCCGGTATACCCAGGCGTAATATTCCCGGTACTCGCCGCTTCCCACGGCATAAGGGGAGAGATGATAGCCCCATTTCCCTCCGGTCTTTTTTTCGAGGGCCCGGATCAATTCCTCGACGCCCGCCCGGTTCATGACCTCCAAAAGACCGGTGATATCGAATTGGGAGACGACGCCCGCCAGCCGTCCGTAGTCTTTTTTGGACTTTCCGAGCCTGAGGACATTGAAAGAGGCGATTTTCGCGGTATCCGCAAGCATAAGGGACGAGAGGGCAATGAGCAGCGCCAGTACCTTTTTCATCGTAAACACATCCTTTTTCGAAAGATTTTCCCTATTGTAACATACCCGGGGCCGTTCGTCAACGGGAAAAAGGAAATCCGGGCCGGACAATGACGCAAGCATTTCATTTGACAACGGGCGGGTTATCCGCTATAATAAAAGCAGAAACAAAAATCCGGTTTCCGGTTTTTGTAATTCCTTTCTCCCGGGGTGATCCTCATGATTGCGGCCTTCTTTGACATTGACGGCACCATATACCGAAATTCCCTGTTGATCGAACATTTCAACAAACTGATCCAGTATGACCTCGTGGACCCGGGCGTCTATGACAGCCGGGTAAAGGAAAACTACAAGCTCTGGGACGAGCGCAAAGGCGACTACGACAAATACCTCGAGGGTCTCGCGGATACGTATAAAGACGTCATCAAGGGGCTGCCCGAGGCCTACAACGACTTTGTCTCCGACCAGGTCATGCAGACAAAGGGGGGCAAGGTCTACAAGTACACCCGGGGCATGATCCGCCGGCACAAGGAGCAGGGACACCTTGTGATCTTTATCTCGGGAAGCCCGGATTTTCTGGTCTCCCGCATGGCGGAAAGATTCGGCGCGGCTGATTTTTGCGGCTCCGTCTATCATACGGAGCAAGGGAAACTGACCGGGGAAATCTCCCCGATGTGGGACGCGAAACACAAACTGCAGGCCATTGACCGCTTCTGTCAAAAATACGACATCGCCCTTCCCGAAAGCTACGCCTACGGCGATACGAACGGAGACGTGACGATGCTGAGGCTCGTGGGCCATCCCCGGGCCGTCAATCCTTCCCGGGAGCTCCTGAGGGCCCTCGGCGGGGACCCCCTCCTCAAGGCCAAAACCGACGTCATCATCGAACGGAAGGACGTCATTTATAAAGTAAACGCCGATGTAGAAACCATCGAGATCTGAATCCATCAAAAGGCGGTTGTGCATGAATACATTTTTTACCGGCGTCGACGTGGGATCGACCACCATCAAGGTCGTCTGCCTCGACGAACACAATGAAATTATCTACTCTCTGTATCAGCGCCATCTCTCGAGCGTGCGGGAGACGGCGAAAAATCTGGTTCTGGAGTTTTTGCGGGCCATGGAGGAGCGCTACGGCAAAGACAACGCTTACAAGATCTGCTTTACGGGATCGGCGGGCATGGGCATAGCCGAATACATTGACCTCCCCTTTGTCCAAGAAGTCATCGCCTGTCTGGAATCCATCCAGCAGCGCATTCCCGAGACCGACGTAGCCGTGGAGTTGGGCGGCGAGGACGCCAAGATCACGTTTTTGCAAGGGACCATGGACCAGCGCATGAACGGCTCCTGCGCGGGGGGGACCGGGGCCTTCATCGACCAGATCGCGACGCTCCTCAATACCGACGCCACAGGCCTCAACGAGCTCGCCAGGAATTATGACACGATCTATCCCATCGCGGCCCGCTGCGGCGTCTTCGCCAAGACCGATATCCAGCCGCTCCTCAACGAAGGGGCGAAAAAAGAAAATATCGCGGTTTCCGTGCTGCAGGCCGTCGTAAATCAGACGATCACGGGCCTCGCGGGCGGGAAAAAGATCCAGGGCAAGGTGGCCTTTCTGGGCGGCCCCCTCTTTTTCCTGAGCGAATTGCGCAAGCGCTTTATCGAGACGCTGAATCTCAGCCCCGATGACGTGATCTTCCCGGAAAATTCCCAGCTCTTCGTGGCCATTGGCGCGGCCCTCTACGCGGCGGCCAACGGGCAGGCCCTGGGGGCGGACGATATCGCCGCGAAAATCGATCTTTTGAACAGAAAGGAAATGTCCGACACGTCCCGCCTGCCGAGGCTTTTTTCGGACGAGGCGGATCTCGCGGCTTTCCGGGCCCGACACAACAAAAAGGCCGTGGCCACGGGGGATCTGGCGAGCTGGCGTGGAGACGTGTACCTTGGCATCGACGCGGGTTCCACGACGATCAAGGCCGTGCTGATTTCCGGGGACAACCGGATTTTGTATTCCTTTTACGCGGGAAATAACGGCATGCCGCTGGAGACCATCGTCAAAATCCTCAAGGACATCTACGGTAAGCTGCCCGAAGGCGTAACGATCCGCTCGAGCTGCGTGACGGGCTACGGGGAAAACCTCCTGAAAACGGCCCTCAAGATCGACACGGGCATCGTGGAAACCATGGCCCATTACGAAGGGGCGCGGTTTTTCCAGCCCGATGTGGACTTCATCCTCGACATCGGCGGCCAGGACATGAAGTGCCTCAAGATCGAAGACGGCGTCATTACGTCCATTTTGCTCAACGAAGCCTGTTCCTCCGGTTGCGGCTCATTTTTGGAGACCTTCGCCAAATCCCTCGATCTCACGATCGGCGAATTCGCCGAACAGGGCTTGCTCGCAAAAGCCCCGGCGGACCTCGGCACCCGCTGTACGGTATTCATGAACAGCAAAGTCAAACAGGCGCAAAAAGACGGCGTCGACGTCGGGGACATCTCGGCGGGGCTCTCCTATTCCGTCATCAAGAATACGCTGTTCAAGGTCATCAAAATCAAGAACAAAGACGATCTCGGCGAGCACATCGTCGTGCAGGGGGGAACCTTCCTCAACGAGTGCGTCCTGAGGGCTTTTGAGATCATCTCGGAACGGGAAGTTATTCGGCCTAACGTGGCGGGCCTTATGGGCGCCTTCGGGGCCGCCCTTGTGGCCCGGGAAACGGCCGGGGACGCTTCGACCCTGCTGAGTCTCGAAGAGTTGGAAAACTTCCATTACACGACGAACCTCACCCGCTGCGGGCTCTGCACGAATCGCTGTCTTCTGACCGTCAACAAATTTGACGACGGCAGCAGGTTTATTTCCGGCAATCGCTGTGAGCGCCCCCTGGGCAATTTGAACCGCGAAAACGCGCCCAATATGATCGATTATCAGTACAACCGGGTCTTCAATTACACCCCGCTGGAGCCCAGTCAGGCCCCCCGGGGGGAAATCGGAATTCCCCGGGTATTAAATATTTACGATTCTTATCCGTTTTGGTTTACGCTTCTGACGAAACTGGGGTTCCGGGTCATCCTCTCGAGCGATTCCTCCAAGAGGCTCTATGAGAAAGGGATCGACACCATTTCCTCCGATTCGGTCTGCTATCCCGCGAAACTCGTCCACGGCCATATCGTCGATCTCATCGAAAAAGGCGTCAAACGGATCTTTTACCCCTGCGTGATGTTTGAGGAAAAAGAGGACAGCAAATCCCACAACCAGTACAACTGCCCCGTGGTCATGTCCTACCCCGAAGTCATCAAGCACAACATGGACATTCTCAAAGAGCGGAACATTGATATTATGACGCCCTTCTTCTCCTTCCAGAACTGGGAAATGCTGGAAAAGACCGTGCTGGAGGAATTTGACCGGCTCGGCGTCACCCGCTACGAAGTGCGCCTCGCCGTGGACGCGGCCCTCAAGGAGAAGCACCGCTACCGAAAGGACCTCCGGGAAAAGGCCCTCGAAATCATAAAAGACCTTGAAACCAAGGAAAAACCGGGAATTGTGGTGGCCGGACGACCCTACCACCTCGACCGGGAAGTCCATCACGGGATCCCCAACATCATCAATTCCTTCGGCATGGCGGTCCTGACCGGCGACGCCGTGGCGACCCTTTCGTCCCTCGACGAAGACCTGCGGGTCGTGGACCAGTGGACCTACCACTCCCGGCTGTACCGGACGGCCACCTATGTGGGCAAATCGAAGAATTTGGAGCTCGTGGAGCTGAACAGCTTCGGCTGCGGCCTCGACGCCGTGACGACGGACCAGGTGTCGGAAATCCTCGCCAACCACGGGAAGACCCACACCTTACTGAAAATCGACGAAATCAGCAATCTGGGCGCCGTGAGAATACGGCTCCGGAGCCTTTTGGCGGCCCTTGAATACAAGAAAAAACGGATCGCCAAGACGATCCGCAAAAAAATGTACGTCAAAATCCCCTTTACGGAGAAAATGCGGCGAAAATACACGATCCTCGTGCCGCAGATGGCGCCCATGCACTTTGATCTGATCAAAACGGCCTTCGCCACGGAGGGCTACAACCTTGAAGTGCTGGAAGAAACGCCCCAGGCGCTGGAATGCGGCCTCAAATACGTCAATAACGACGCCTGCTATCCTTCGATCCTCGTGATCGGGGAGTTGATTTCGGCCCTGCAATCGGGCCGCTACGACCTCAACCGGGTGGCGGTCATGATCTCCCAGACCGGCGGCAGCTGCCGGGCCACCAACTACATGGGCTTCCTCAAAAAAGCCATTATGGACGCCGGTTTCGGCTATGTCCCGATCATTTCCCTGAACGCCTCGGGCTTTGAGAAGCAGGAAGGCTTCAAAATGACCATGGATTTGATCAACCGCTGCCTCATGGCCGTCAGTTACGGGGATCTCCTGATGAAGCTCGTCTACGCGATCCGCCCCTACGAGACTGTCAAGGGAACCACGGACAGACTGTACGAAGTCTGGAACGAGCGGGTCAAGGAAAACCTGAAATTGGCCTTTTTCCGCGATTTCAAAAAGGACGTGAACCGTATCGTTGAGGATTTTACGGCCATCGAAACGACCTGGGAGGAAAAGATCAAAGTCGGCATCGTCGGCGAGATTTTGGTGAAATTCAGCCCCTTCGCCAACAATCACCTGGCCGATTTCATCGAAAAGGAAGGGGGCGAGGTCTACACCTCGAGCCTCATGGGCTTCGTCAAATACTGCATCTACAGCGAGATTTACACGCAAAACCGCTTCCGGGGCCCCTTTGCCACGCTGAAGCTGTGGGCGGTGTTGTTTTACATCAACCGCTACTCAAAGGTCCTGAACAAGGCCTTGTCCCGCTACAAGGGCCGCTTTATGCTCGAGCGCCCCATCCAGGACATCGCGAAGATCACCTCAAAGTTCATTTCCATCGGCAACCAGTCGGGGGAAGGCTGGTATCTCCTCGGGGAAATGATCGAATTTATCGAGCACGGCGTCGGCAATATCGTGTGTACGCAACCCTTCGGCTGCCTGCCGAACCACATCACCGGCAAGGGCATGATCAAGCAGCTGCGGGAAAATTTCCGCAACGCCAATATCGTGCCGATCGACTATGACCCGGGATTTTCCGAGGTCAATCAGCTCAACCGGATCAAGCTCATGCTCTCGGTCGCCCGGAAAAATCTCCGCAGGGCCTGAAATTCCCGATAAAAATTTTCCTCCGCTATTGACTTCACGCCAAAAATGTGATAATAGAATATGTGAATCATACGGAGGAATCGCAATGGAAATGATAATCATTACAAATAACAGCAAGGTGTACCATTTTTACAAGGAAACCAACGAGACGCTGTTTTACCAGAAAAAAGACTTGATCGAGCTCCTGGAAATCATCCGGGACAAGGTCTACGAGGGCCACAGACTGCTTTCGGATCCCATTTATTCCGCGCTGGAACGGCCGGAAAATCCCTACAAGTCCGTGGCCGTGACCCGCATCCGCTACGAGGACAACAGCGATCACCGGAAAATGATCGACGGGGTCCTTTCCATCGCGCGGAAGATCGAGAACCGAAAGAAATTCTATGAATTTCATGAAAACAACCTCGACGAATACCGCTATATCGATCTGAATCTGCTTAACGAGAGCGTAAAAAATCTGGAGTGAAAAAGGGTGAGGCTTCGGCAGCGCCCTTTTTTGTTGCGCAACTGCCGCCGATTTTTATTGACATTTCAGAAATTTCGTGTATAATGGAATTAAATTCCATTTTTTAAGAGGTAAAAGATGTATATCTATCGACACATTGAACCCGTTATCAAACGCATCGCAAAGCGAAAACCCGTCGTTGTCGTCACCGGCCCGCGACAGGTGGGCAAATCGACGACGCTCAAAGAAATTCTGAAGGATACGAATTACGTGGCCCTCGACCGGCCGCTCGTCCGGCAGAGCGCCATGGAAACCCCTTCGTTGTTTTTCGAGGTGAACAAGCCCCCGATTATTGTCGATGAAATCCAAAAAGCCGCGTCTTTATTTGAGTATATCAAAGATCTTGTCGATACGGATAAAACAAAAGGCCGGTTTTTCTTGACCGGCTCCCAAAGCTTGAAGCTCATGAAAAACGTCAGCGACAGCCTCGCGGGAAGAGCGGGCGTCATTCGGCTGCTCGGTCTGTCCGTCCGGGAAATCCTGGGATCGGCGGAACGGGCGCCCTTTGTTCCGGACGCGCCTTATTTGAGAGAACCGGCCCGTCAAGGGCTTGATTATACGGAATTGACCCGCACGATCCACCGGGGTTTTTATCCCGAACTCTACGAAACCGAAAGCGAACCCGGCGACTGGAATGATTTCTATAGTTCGTATTTTCAGACCTACATCGAACGGGATATTCGGGATGTGCTGAATATTCAGGACGAGAGCGCTTTTATCAAATTCGTCCGGGCCGCGGCGGCGCTTACTGGCGAACTGGTCAATTACGCCACGCTGGCCGAAATCTGCGGTAAAGACGTCAAGACGTGCAAAGCCTGGCTGTCGGCCCTGGTGTCAAGCGGCCTTGTCTACACGCTCGAACCCTATTACAACAATCATCTGAAGCGGATGATCAAGACGCCCAAACTTTATTTTTTGGATACGGGATTCGCCTGCTGGCTTTCGGGCTGGAACACGCCGGAGCAGCTCGCTCGCGGCGCCCGTTGGGGCCATATTTTTGAGACTTTCGTCGTTGCGGAAATCCTGAAAAGCTGGTACAACGACGGCATTGTGAACGCCCCACTGTACTTTTACCGGGACAACGACAAAAACGAGATTGATCTCGTGATCGAAAACGGCGATACGCTTTATCCCGTGGAAATCAAGACAACCGCGGATCCGTCGAAATCCATGATCAAAAATTTCCGTTGTCTCGACAGCATTCCGGAAAAGAAAAGAGGGCAGGGCGCGCTGATCTGCCCGGCAAAGGAATTCCTGCCGCTGACGGAAGACGTCTGGATCGTACCGGCGGGCAGATTGTAAAGGGCATTCCTTCGGAAAACGTGTATGAACCAGCAGTTATTCCTTCGAATTATGTGTATGAACCGGCAATTATTCCTTCGGAAAATGTGATAGTCCGATATTTTGGCGGGTTTTAGAGGCACTCCGAAGGAATTTTTATTTTCCAGCAAAAAAAATTTCCGCCCCACATAAATTCTACACATTTTTTTGCTACAGTACAGGTAGCAAAAGAAGGGAGATGATCACATGTCAATTTTTCAGCGGATCAGAAAAGCAGTCGGGGACTTTCTGAACAGACTGGGGCAAAAAAACAGCGAGGCCTTCGACGGCGAAGTACCGGATTGCTGTAAAATCAACCGAAAACCGGAACACAAAACCAAATGACGGGGTGCGGAAAAATGGATGAAGTATTTCGGAAAGAAACATTGCGCATCGGCGGGATGACCTGCGTCAACTGCCAGAACAAAATCGAAAGGAAACTGAAAGACACGGAGGGAATCCGGGATATTCGCGTCAGTTACAACGACGGGACCGCTGTTGTAACCTACGATACGTCCCTGATTTCCCTCGAAGGCATCAAAAACATCATCGCGAAGCTCGATTATGAGGTCCTGGGCAAAAATACGGGCGGCGCGACAAAGGATCAGCTCCTCGCCGTAGTTCTCTTTATCACCTGCGGGTACCTGATTCTGCGCATGCTGGGCGTGACCCATTTTCTCCAAATGTTTCCGGTCGTCAGGGCCCGGACCGGTTACCCGGTGCTGTTCCTGATCGGCGTATTCACGTCCTTCCATTGCATCGCCATGTGCGGCGGCATCAACCTGACCCAGTGCATCGGCGGCGGTTCTTCCTCTCTGCTTCCGAGCGCTCTCTACAACGGCGGCCGAATCATTTCCTACACGATCGTCGGCGCCATCGTCGGCGTCATCGGATCCGTCGTGGAATTCCCGGGGGCCTTCAGGGGAATCGTGCAGATTGTCGCCGGGATTTTCATGGTCATCATGGGCGTCAATCTGCTGGGCCTCTTTACAGGGCTCCGTCGCTTCAATCTGCGATTGCCGCGCTTTTTCTCCCATAAGATTGAGGGGACGAAGGAAAAGAGCAAGAGTCCTCTGATTGTGGGTTTGCTGAACGGTCTGATGCCCTGCGGCCCCTTGCAGGCCATGCAATTGTATGCCCTTTCCACGGGGAGCGCCGTGGAAGGCGGGCTCTCCATGCTGGCCTTTTCGCTGGGGACCCTGCCGCTGATGTTCGGTCTCGGGGCCCTGTCGACATTCCTCAGCCGAAAATCCGCAGACAAGATCCTGAAATTCGGGGCCGTTCTCGTGGTCTTTCTGGGAATCTCCATGTTCTCCGACGGCTGGGCCCTCTCGGGCCTGAAAATCCCCTTTGTGTCGGCCTATCTCGCGAAAATTACCGCCAAAAGCGAAAGAACGCCGGCGGTCACCACGGTCACCGTCGAGGACGGCGTGCAGATCGTCAAGAGCGAGCTCCGGAAATGGGAGCGCTACCCCTCGATCACGGTCAAAAAAGGACTGCCGGTCAAATGGACCATCGACGTCGAATACGGGGCCCTGAACGGCTGCAATGAGCGGATCGTGATTCCCGACTACGGCATTGAGCACACCTTCGCGGTCGGGGAAAACACCATTGAATTTACCCCCGACAAGGCCGGAAGGATCACCTACAGCTGCTGGATGGGGATGTTGCGCGGCTACATCACCGTCGAAAATTAAGGAGGAAAACATGAATTTTCTGTACGCCCATTGGCACTGCATTCTGCCCCTGGCAGGCATCGTCATCGCGGTTCTCTTGATGAAAAAGCATGATGAAAAAAACGAAAAGGACGATCGCTGAAAAAAGAAAAAGAAAAGAAAAAGAAAAGAGAAAAAAGAGAAAAAAAAAGAAATTGAAAAAATAAAATGAGGAGAGTATAATGAAAAAAAGACTGTTTGGCGTTACCATCGCTTTACTTGTCGTGTTGATTCACGCGCTTGCCTTTACCGCGCAGCCGGCCTTCGGATTTTTGCAAAAAGTCCTGGGTCCCTCGGTACAGGTCGCCTCAAAAGACGGGGAAATCCCCGTGACAAAGGACGCCGACCTTATCATTCCCGTGGCGGAAGTCACGGAAAACGCGCGATTTTATCCCGTGGAGATCGAAGGGACGAAGCTCGAGGTTATCGCGGTCAGGGCCTCCGACGGCACGATCCGGACCGCCTTCAACACCTGTCAGGTCTGCTATGCCTCGGGCCGCGGCTACTACGTGCAGCAGGGAAAATATCTCGTCTGCCAGAATTGCGGCAACCGCTTCGGCATGGATCAGGTGGAGGTCCGTTCGGGCGGATGCAACCCGCTGCCCATTTTCCCCCAATACAAGGAGGTAAACGACAGGGAGATCAAAATCAAGAAGGAATTCTTTTCCAAGGTACGGGAAATCTTTGCCAACTGGAAAAATTGACGGATCATTTGAATATACGATAAAAGGAGTATAGTTTTCATGGAAAGCAAAGTTTTGGATATCAGAGGCATGACCTGCGCCGCCTGCGCCCAGCGGATCGAACGGGCGGTCCGGAAAATGGAAGGGATCGGCCTCATCAACGTCAACCTCGCTACGGAACGGGCCACGGTCTCCTTTGAGCCCGGGCGGATATCCCTCGACGACATCAAGGCCAAAATCGAAAAAATCGGCTATCAGGCGCTGGAGCTCGTCAAAAGGGACGCCGTCGACGGGGATAGAATCCGCAAACAGAAAGAAATCCGGACATTATGGACAAAGTTTATCATCGCGGCCGTATTTTCGCTGCCGTTGCTCTATATCGCCATGGCCCCCATGATCCGTTTCGTGCGCCTGCCTTTCCCGGCGGCCCTGGATCCCATGCAATTTTCCCTGCTGTACGCCCTGGTGGAGTTTTTGCTGGTATTGCCGGTCATCGGCGTCGGGTACAAGTTCTACACCGTGGGCTTCAAAGCCCTCGTCCAGCGGAGCCCCAACATGGATTCCCTGATCGCCGTGGGGACCTCGGCGGCCTTCCTCTACAGCGTCTACAATACCTGGCAGATCGCCGCCGGCAATTTTGCCGCCGTGGACGCGCTCTACTACGAATCGGCGGGCGTCATCATCACGCTGATCCTCCTGGGGAAGTCCCTTGAAGCGGTATCCAAGGGCCGGACCAGCGAGGCCATCAAAAAACTGATGGGTCTCGCGCCCAAGACCGCCATCGTCGTGCGCTGCGACCATGAGCGGGAAATCCCCATCGAGGAAGTGGTCGTAGGCGATATCATCGTCGTCAAACCGGGCTCCAAGATCCCCGTGGACGGATCCGTCACAGAAGGACACACTTCCATAGACGAATCCATGCTGACCGGCGAGAGTATTCCCGTTGACAAGAAAGCCGGGGACAAAGTCTACGCGGCTTCCCTCAATACCACCGGAGCCATCCGCTTCCGGGCGGAAAAAATCGGCGCCGACACGGCCCTCGCCCAGATCATCAAACTCGTGGAAGACGCTCAGGGCTCCAAGGCCCCCATCGCGCAATTAGCTGATATTGTGGCGGGATATTTCGTGCCCGTTGTCTGCGTCATCGCCGTCGTCGCGGGTATCGCCTGGTACCTGGGGACTCGCAACCTTAAATTCGCCATGACGATCTTTATCTCGATCCTCGTGATCGCCTGTCCCTGCGCGCTGGGCCTGGCGACCCCCACGGCCATCATGGTGGGAACCGGAAAAGGGGCGGAAAACGGGATTTTGATCAAAGGCGGCGAAGCCCTCGAAACGGCCCACAAGATCAATACCATCGTATTTGATAAAACCGGCACCATTACCGAAGGAAAGCCCGAAGTGACCGATATCATCACAAACGGGAACCTTGACGGGAAGGAACTTCTGCGCTTGACGGCCTCCGCCGAAAAAAGCTCCGAGCACCCGCTGGGAGAAGCCATCGTCAATGAAGCGGCCGAAAAAGAGCTGGAACTCCTGACGGTAACGGAATTCTCAGCCCTTGTGGGACGCGGGATCGAAGCCCTTATGGACGGTAAACGGGTCCTCGTGGGAAACCGCAAGCTCATGGAAGAAAAAAGCATTTCCCTCGAAACGCTGGAAAAAGAGAGCGGAAGGCTGGCTTTGGAAGGCAAGACCCCCATGTACGCAGCCGTGGACGGGACGGCGGCGGGGATCATCGCCGTAGCCGACGTCGTGAAAAAATCCAGCTTCGCGGCCATCAAAAAATTGCATGAATTGGGGATCGAGGTCGCTATGATTACCGGAGACAACCGGCAGACCGCGACGGCCATCGCCCGGGAAGTGGGGATTGACCGGGTATTGGCGGAAGTGCTCCCCCAGGACAAATCCAACGAAGTCAAAAAACTCCAGAACGAAGGCCGGAAAGTGGCCATGGTTGGCGACGGCATAAACGACGCGCCGGCCCTGGCCCAGGCCGACATCGGGATCGCCATCGGATCGGGGACCGACGTCGCCATGGAATCGGCCGATATTGTTCTCATGCGTTCCGATCTCATGGATGTGCCGACGGCCATCGACCTCAGCAAACGGACGATCCGGAACATCAAGGAAAATCTCTTCTGGGCCTTCGGCTATAATGTCATCGGAATCCCCATCGCGGCGGGCGTTCTCCATCTCTTCGGAGGACCTCTCCTGAACCCCATCTTTGCCGCCGCCGCCATGAGTCTGAGTTCCGTTTCCGTATTGACCAACGCGCTGCGCTTGAAGCGATTCAAGCCGGCCACTGACAAAGGATAAGGTGAAAAACATGAAAAAATCGATAAAAATTCTCGGGGTTGTTGTGCTTGTACTGGTACTCGTGGCCGTATTCCTCACATCCGTTCTGAAAAAAGCCGGCGGAAGCCTCGATGTGGTCGGCAAGGAATCCGTCACGACCTTTGAAACGGTCTTGAACTCTCTGCCCGAAAATGTCGCCGCCGATGAAAAACAGGGCGGTTGGGCCCTGACGGCTCCCGACGGTTCCGTGCGTTTCATCTGGAGCAAAGATTTCGGGAAAAGCCCTCTCTATGACGTCCTCCTGGAATTTGACGCCGCGCCCTTTGTAAGCGCGGGCCTCGATCCGGAAAAACTGCCGCAAAATTATCGCGTGGACGGAGACAATATCGTCGTCGGGAGAAAACTGGGCGACGCCAAAAGCGCGGCCACCACGACGGCCCTTGCCGCCTATCAGGAAATTGTGGGGAAATACCGCTCCGCCGTCGGTTATCACGGACAGCTGGACCATTACAATATCGATCTGGGCGGCGGCAACCTCTTTGAATGGGCCAAGGATTTCGCCAAAAATGGCGCCACCGGAGAAAATCAGGATAAGGACATTGTTTTCGTTCTGAACCCCGATCCCTTTACGGCGGCGGGCGTCGATCCCGCCAACGTGGAAGGCTGGGTTTACGGCGAAGTCGTCGTCGATATCGACAATAAACCGACCAATGTAATGAAGTTTTTAAAACCCTTTAACATCAAATAAATTCTATTTCCGGAGGTTATAAAAATGACAAAATCTGTATTGAATGTGGAAGGCATGTCCTGTCAGCATTGCGTTAAGGCCGTAACGGAAGCGGTATCGGCTATTCCCGGCGTATCGGACGTCGCGGTGAGTCTCGAAAAAAAGACCGTGACATTTACCCATGATCCCGAAAAAGCGCCCTTGAAGAAAATCGCCGATGAGATCGAAGACATCGGCTATGACGTGAGCAAATAAAAATCGCAGGAGGACATCATGCCATCCGATCCGAAAACAATCCTCGCCGCAGACGACGAACCGAAGATTCTGGACGTGCTGTCCTCCTTTCTGAGCGCCAAGGGGTACCGGGTGCTGACGGCAAAAAACGGACGGGAAGCCCTGGCGGTCTTCGAGCGGGAGAATATCGCGCTGGTCCTCTTGGATCTTATGATGCCCGATATCCCGGGAGAGGAAGTCTGCCGGGCCATCCGGAAGAAATCCCGGGTTCCCTTGATCATGCTGACGGCCAAGGTCGAAGAGGAGGATCTCCTGCGGGGGCTCGCCATCGGCGCCGACGACTATATCACGAAACCCTTCAGTCTGAAAGAGCTGAACGCGCGGATAGAGGCGCTTTTGCGCAGATCAGGGAGCGATGTTTCGCGCTTTTCCGGGGAACTTTCCCTGGGAGGCGGAGACCTCACGGTGGATTTCGAAAAAAAACTCGTCCGCAAGAAAGGAAACGACGTGGCGCTCACGCCCAGCGAGCTCAAAATTCTCTCGGCCCTGATCAAAACCCCGGGAAAGGTCTTTTCCCGGGAGGATTTGATCGAAAAGGCCCTGGGTCCGGATTTTGACGGCTATGACCGGGCCGTCGACGTCCATATCAAGAATTTACGCCAAAAAATCGAGGACGACACGAAAAATCCCCGCTATGTGCTGACCGTCCACGGTCTCGGCTACAAATTCGGGGGGATGTAAAATGCAGACGCTCAAGCGGCAATTGTCCCTGACCATTGTCTTTTTGGTATTTGTGACCGTAAGCCTCATCAGTTTTGTCTCCAATACCATGATCCGGCACAAATTCGAATCCTATGTGACCAAGCGCCAGGAGGAAAAATCCCGGAGCATCGTGGAAACCATGGAAATGCTCTACAACCGGGAGACGGCCGATTGGAACCGGGATTCCATCCACACGCTGGGCATGAACGTCCTGCAGGAAGGGTATATCATCAAAGTCAGCGACGCGGAGGGGCAAATCGTCTGGGACGCCGAAAACCACGACATGAGCTACTGCCACGAAGTCATGAGCCAGATAGAGCGCCGCATGAAAAGCTACGGGACCCCGGGGGAATTTGTGACGAAAAATTATCCTTTGACCCAGGGAGGACAGCCCGTCGGGGGCATGGACATTATCTATTTCGGCCCCTTTTTCTTAAACGAGAGCGACTTTTCCTTTTTGAACTCGCTGAATCTGATTATCGTATTGATCGGTCTTGCGGCCCTGGCCGTGGCCTTCGTGATCGGAGGCGTCCTCGCCCGAAGGATCGCGGCGCCTGTGGCTGAGACGGCAAAGGCCGCGAGGGACATCGCGGCCGGACATTATGACGTCAAGGCCCGGGACAACACGAAGACCCGGGAGCTGCACAACCTTGTGGGGGCAATCAATCAGCTGGCCGCAGCCCTTTCGGAACAGGAAAACCTGCGGAAATGCCTGTGCGCAGACGTGGCCCATGAGCTGCGGACGCCCCTCACGACGCTGGGAACCCATTTGGAGGCCATGATCGAAGGCATATGGGAAGCGACGCCCGAGCGGCTCCGGAGTTGCCATGAGGAAATTGAGCGCCTGGGCAAGCTCGTTTCCGACGTGGAAAATTTGCAGCGGGTCGAAAGCGATAATCTGAAGCTCCGGAAAAAACCCGTGGAACTGCTGGCTCTGGCCAAAAGCGTCGGGCAGTCCTTCGAAGGGATCCTTGCGCAAAAGGAGCTGAAGCTCATGATTTCCGGAGAAGAAACCACGGCCGACGCCGATCCCGACAAGATCCGGAGCGTTTTGGTCAATCTCATTTCAAACGCCGTCAAATATACGGAAGCCGGCGGTGAAATTACCATTCGGACCGCGGATCAGACGGAGAAAAGCAGGATTGTCGTCGAAGATACGGGACCGGGCATTACGCAAGCGGAGCTTCCCCGGATATTCGAACGTTTTTACCGGGCGGACCGTTCCCGCAATCGGGAAACCGGCGGATCCGGCATCGGTCTTGCCATCGTAAAGGCTGTCGTGACGGCCCATGGCGGCAGCGTCCGGGCGGAGAACGTCACGCCGCACGGAGCGCGATTCATTGTGGAAATCGGGAAATCTTGATTTCCCGTATCTCCCGCCTCTTTACAAATCGTCGAACATGTGGTATAAATGGAGTACTATTCAAAAGGAGGACAGCGCATGAAAAAGAAAATACTGACAACAGCCATTATCGCCCTGTTTTGTGCGGCAACAGCGTTTGCGGCCCCCGCCAAAAAGCATAAAGAGAACGCGGGAGACCGCTTTTTCAACAAACTCTCGAAAAAGACCGGCCTCAAAAGAAAAGACGCCGATACTTCACCCCGGGCGGCAAAAAAATCCACGCCAGCCAAAAAAGCGCCTGTCAAAGTGACGGAACTGACCGTGGAGCAAGTGGAGGTCAAAAATAACCTGCTCTATGAAATAGGAAAAGAAAAACCTTTCACAGGCGTTTTGTTCAGCCGGTTCCCCGACGGAAAACCCGAGACGAAGACGGAGTGGAGAAACGGACTCTTGAACGGGACATACGAGACGTATTTCGAGGGCGGCGGGACCAGGGCCAAGAGTACCTGGACCAACGGGCAGATGACGAAGAAAACGACCTGGTATCTGGGCGACGGTTCCGTCGACAAAAATCCGCCCGCTACGGCCGCGCAGGATCTGGATTCGATCTTGAACCGGAAGCAAGAAGCGCCCCCGGTAAGCGAAACTCCGCCGGTAGAGACGCCGCCGGTTGTGACGGCCGACCCGCCTGTCGGGGAGATCGTCCCCGCGGAGACGACACAAACGGAAGAAAATCAAGCTGAGGTAGAAACGCCGGACGTGGTGGAAAACCAATTGAGGGAAGAAGAATTCGCCGCGGAAGAAAACCAGGCGGCGGAAGAGGAACCGGATTGATTTGCTCGCGGCGCCGATCTGTGATATAATATTTTCATAAGCACAATCGTACGAAGGAGAGTCCAATGAATTTTTATATCAAACTGATCATCAAAATCCTTGAGAAAACCTCAAGCGGCGCGGAAAGTCTGATTCTTGAAAAACTGAAATCCGGAAAAGATCTGGACGCCTCGGAAAAAGAGGAGCTGGAACAGTTGATCGACAACATCTGACGGGAGGAAAGATGCGTTTTATCTACGACAGAAACAAAACAGCCGTAATCTATAAAGACAGACACTATTCCTACCGCGATTTGCTGATCTATCTGAAATATTACGCGTCGATTTTTGACGCGAAGCCCGGTGAAAAGGTCGTAATTTTCATGGAAAACAGGCCGGAGGTCATGTTTTGCCTTTTTGCCGTGTGGGAAAGAAAATGCGTCGCCGTTGTCGCCGACGCCGAATCGTCCATAGAGCAGCTGGCCTATATGCTGCGGGATTCCGAGGCCTCGTATATCTTCACGACCGACGCTCATCTCAAAGTGGCCCGTCGCGCCATGGAAAGCGTGGAGCAGGACGTCCGCATCCTCAATTTCGATGAAATTTCCCTGCCGGCGGACTTTCTTCCCGACGAGATGGAAATGCACATCGAGGATCGCGCGCAGGTGGCCGTCATCCTCTATACCTCGGGCACGACAGGCGAACCCAAGGGCGTCATGCTGACCTATGACAACCTGTTGTCCCAGTCCGATTCCGTAAAAGAAACGGGGGTTATTGTCGAAAGCGACCGCTTTCTCGCCATGCTCCCTTTCCATCATGTGCTGCCGCTCAACACGACCATTATCCTCCCGATCTACTTCGGGACCTTTGTCGTGATCCTCGACGAACTCAATTCCGAAGCGCTGAAAAAGGCCATGAAAGAAAATCAGCTGACCGTGATCATCGGCGTGCCGCGAATTTATGAGCTGCTCCACAAGGGCATCATGGCGCAGATCAACAGGCGCTTCCTGACCCGGACGCTTTTCAACTGGTGCAAAAAAATCAACTCATTTACCCTGAACAAAATCATCTTCGGAAAAGTCGGACGCGAGCTGGGAGGGGCCATCAAGCTCCTCGTCTCGGGCGGCGCGAAACTGGACGCCGGCATAGGGCAAAATCTCTACACCCTTGGCCTTCCGGTTATCGAAGGCTACGGGCTTACGGAGACGTCGCCCCTCATTTCCTTTACGCGACCCTGGAACATCAAGATCGGCTCAGTCGGGGAACCCATTCCCCATGTGGAAGTCAAAGTAGCCGAGGACGAAGAGCTCCTGGTCAGGGGCCCCAACGTCATGAAAGGGTATTACAACAAGCCCGAAGCGACCTGGGAAGTCATCGACGCCGACGGTTGGCTTCATACGGGCGATCTGGCCACGGTCACCGACAACGTGATCACGATTATCGGGCGCAAAAAAGAAATGATCGTGCTTTCCAACGGAAAAAACATCAATCCGGCTGATATCGAAAACGAGATTATCCGCGGGAGCAACCTGATCCGGGAAATCGCCGTGACCGAGCATGAAAACCATCTGATTGCCATTGTGTATCCGGATTTTGACCTCGTCAGGAAAAACAAGGTCACGAATATCGCCGAGACGCTGAAGTGGGAGATTATCGACAAATACAACCTGACGGCCCCCGCCTACCGCAAGATATTGGAGATAAAAACCGTCAAGGATGAATTGCCCAAGACGCGGATCGGAAAAATCAGGCGTTTTATGCTGGCGGAATTTCTGAAAGCCCACGAAAATGACGAGGGACAGGAGACGCCCGCGACGGAAACCGCCGTGCCCGAAGAATTGAAGGACATTTACGGAATCCTCAAGGAAAACATCGAAACGGGCCGCTCGGTCAAAGTGACGCCCGAAGCCCATATGGAGCTCGATCTGGGTCTCGATTCCCTCGATATGGTCGAAATTTTGAGCTTTATCGAAAACAGTTTTTCCGTGAAAATTTCCGAAGACAAGCTGAGCGAAATGAAAAATATCCTCGAAATCGTCCGTTACATCCATGAAAACGGCGGCGCTTTCGAAGACCGGACCTCGGACCTCAAGGACATCCTTGCCGAAGAGATCCCCATGGAGTTGCCGAAATTATCCCCGCTCAGTATTTTCGCCTTTTTCCTGATCCGGATCTGCTTCAAGCTCTACTTCCGGATGCGGGTCATCGGCAGGGAAAAAATCGTCGGCAATCAATACATCATCGCGGGAAACCACCAGAGCTATCTGGACGCGCTCTATGTTCCGATCGCGCTCCCCCGCAGATTCCTTCGGGACACGTATTTTCTGGCGGTCGCCATTCATTTTGACAGCCCCTTCCGGCGCTGGATTGCCCGTCAGTGCAACGTAATCCTCATCGACATCAATAAAAACCTCAAACTTTCGCTGCAAATGGCCGCAAAAGTCCTGAAGGAGGGGAAAAATCTCGTGATCTTCCCCGAGGGGGCAAGAACCCGTGACGGCAACCTGCAGCCCTTCAAGAAGACCTTCGCGCTCCTCTCGACGGAGCTGGGCATTCCGGTCCTGCCCTTCGGCATAGACGGATCCTTTGCCGCGCTGCCCTTCGGGACCACGATCCCGAAACCGGCCAAAGTCACGCTGCGCTTCTTTGATCCCGTCGTCGCGGAGTCCGGCAAGGCCGACGAACTGATCTCCACGGTCACGACGGAGATCCGGGAGTTTATTCTTTCACCCCGAACATTCGGTTGAATTCTGTCTTCATTTGATCGAGCTTTTTCCGGTCCTGCTCCCGCTGTCGGGCGATGCCGTCCTGGATCTGCTTTGTCTCGGCGATCCCCTGAATGATGGTTTTCCAGGTCGCCTCAAGGGTCTCGGTCTTGATGGAAGAACCCGCGGCCAGCCGCGCGGTCAGTTTCGCCTGCTCCGCCGCGTTCTGCGCGTTTTTGACGAGCATCTCGTTCGTGGTTTTGTCCAGAGCCGCCAGCGATTCGGCCTGAATCTGCTGGCGTTTCAGCAACACGGCCTGGGCCAGGGCCTGCTTGAAAACCGGCAGGGTGACGATAAAGGCCGAATTGATCTTCCGGACAAGGTTGAGATTGCTGAATTCCATGGTTTTCAGCATGGGAATGGACTGCATGGCCACATTTTCAGCGATGCGCAAGTCCATGACCCGGGCTTCCAAGAGGCTCAGGGCCTCCTGCAAATTTCCGGTCTCCGTCCGGATTTTGTTTTTTTCCGTCTCGCTTCCGGCAGTCTCCCAGGCCGCCTGACGCTCCTCTATGTCTCCTTTGAGCTTGAGGATGGCCTGCTCTCCCGCCGTAATGTAATCCAGCAGCTCATGATAAAAGTTCATATTTTCTGTATACATACTTGCCAGGTGTTTATTGGACGCGCCGATTTCCGTCTCGTACTGCCTGAGCCGCACGTAGACTTTTTCGATCTCCTCGCCGATTGTCTGGTACTTGGCGAGGACCTTCCCGACCTGATCCTTTACCCCGCCGAACAGTTTTCCCAGGACTCCCGGTTTTTCCTTCAACTCCCCGAGATCGAACCTTTCCATGATTTTGGCCAGCATGGTGAGCATGTCGCCGGTATCATTGACAAGCGCCATGTTCATGCTGTTCAGAACCGTGTCGGAGACTTCCGAGAGTCCCTTGGCCGCCTCGCCTCCAAAAGTATTGATCGTTGCGGGATCGCCGACGGAAATGGATTCCACCAGGGCCGTCAACCGGCTATCGACATCCCGCTCGTTTTTGAACAATTCGTCTGTCATTTGCTCACCACCTGAATAATTTTCGGAAAAATCCGTTTTCCGTTTCTGTTTTTACCGTTTCAAAATCCGGAACATGGAGTTGATATTGATAGGGACCCGCCTCATGCTCCGTAAAAAATCGCTCCCGAAACCATGATTCGACGCTTTGATAGCCGGTCGGCGCGAAAAACACGACGTCAAAGCCCAGTTGCCGCGCGAAGGCAAGAAACGCGGCGTCTTCCGGGGATCCATGGCTTTCCCCCGCGTGGAGGCACAGGAGCTTGGGGACGCTTTTGGGAAAATCCTGACTGTTGACGAGATTCACGAAGCGGCTGTCCAAATTGAGGAAAACGCTCAAGATCAGCTTCACCCGGCCGCTTTCCGCCGGAATCCGCAAAAGATTGCCGTCCATCACTTTTTGCAGGCAGTCGAGGACATAGTCCTGCTTTTCTTTGCGCAAAAATTTCAGGGGATAACGGGGATGCTGACGGATTTTTTCCCGGTAGAGCCGTCCTTGGGGGGCCATGGCCTCAAAATTGCTCCGGAGCGTCTCGGGCCGGATCCGGATAAAGGGAAAGTCCGAAAAATACAGATAGTTTCCTTTCATGAATCCCTTGATCCAACGCCAATAGGCTTTGATCTCTCCGCCGGGTACGCCCAGAATCTTCGCGCAAAGGAGGGGAATCACGACTTTATCCCTCAACGATTCAAAGCCGGGCCGGAATCCCGCGTCTTGGGGCCAGAGAAGGCCGATTTCCTCGAGGGTCGTCTTGAGAATCAACGGAATGGCGTCCTGAAAAACCTGATTTTCATAGATTTCCGTCCCGCCGTAGAGCGCTTTCCGGATCTCCTGCTGCGCCCGGGAAGCGGTCGTGCCGATGGGGGCCCCTGCCGCGATATCGGGAAATTTTCCCGCCTCCATGGTCGTTTTGCCCTCGATCGTCAGAAGATCGGGAATCTCCGTGAGGAAGGCGCTCTCTCCTTCGGGCTGAAAGATCAGCACATCGCAGGGGAGCCTCGACAGCAGTCTCAAAAACAGCGTTCCCGTTTCACCGGGGCGCAGGTTGTACCCGATAAATACCGGATAGTTTTCATCATTTATTTCGGGAAAAAGGGCCGGAATATAGCGCTTGATCCACGAGAGCAGCGCGGCGGCCCGTTGCCTGGTCACGTCGACCGAAACGACGCCGTCCCCAAGGAGCAGTGCCAGAAAGGCGTTTTTAATTTTTGTCTCCAGCTCCGGCCGGGCGGGGAAATAAATCCGGGCCCCGTAGTTTTGGGCGATCTCGAAGGACGTGACGCCGTCGTCGCCGGCTTTCGTCGCTTCTTCGTGTTCCGGAGTGGGGAATTCCCCTTCGACGAGGACAAGGGGCCTGCGGAGATGATCGAGGCGGAGTTTCCATTTGCCGAGAGTTTCCGCGTATTCATAGGGATTTTCCGCGCCCCGCGCTTCCACAAAAAGGGTATGGCAAACTCCGGGCGTCTCCCCCCGTTCCCCCTTGGGCAACAAAGCGCTTTCAAGGATGTCCGCGCGCATCCAGTCGTTTATGACTGTCCCGGGACCGGCCGCTCTCTCATTTTTTTTCATTTTTTTCCGCGGAATCTTTTTCCGCTTCCCAATCGATCAGTTTCGCCTCGTCCTTCGCTTCCTCGAATTTTTCTTTGAGGACGGAAACGTCAAGCTTCATGTCCGATTCAAAATAGGCTTTGGCCGCCTTTCCGACGCCGTAGGTGACCGCGGCCGCAATGGGGATCTTGAGCCCCGGCAGAAAGCTCGCCAGCGCCTTTCCCACAACGCTGCCGCCGGCGACGCCGCCCAGCATGGTGACAATGGATTCGTTTGTCGTATAGCCGTAGATGCCGGCCATTTTTTTGATCATGTAGGCCTCGTTGGCAATAAGCGGCGCCACATCCGCCAGGGGGAGCGGCACGAGGGCAATGACGGCGGCTCTTCCCGCCGCCCAACGGATGAGTTCGTCGGCTTCGGCGCCGACCCGCTCTTTCCAGAGATTTCTTTTTTTCTCATAATAGAGGTCCCAGCGTCGCTTGAATTCTCCGTTTTGCATATCGGGGCCCTTCATGGTCTTTTCAAGTATGGCCCAGGTCCGCTCAAGGAGCTTTTTGAGCCCCGTCTGTTTTTTCGCTGAAACGACGACGATTTCGTCGGTCGTGAGGAATTCCCGCAGGCCGGGGAGTAAGCGTTCCGACTCTTCTTTCGTCATTTCATCGGATTTGGTCACGAGGGTCAGAGAGGCGTCGTCCAGCGTCTTGATGAAGGAGACGCTTTGGCTGTCGATCACGCCGGAGCTGCCGTCCACACAATACCAGACGGCGTGAATGACCTTTTCCCCGGGGCCCGCGTCGGGATCCCAGGCCTTTTGCGCTTCCGCCGCGCGACGGTAATCGGCGGCCGATTGTCCGGGATTCAAGCCGTCGGCGTCGATAAAATCCGCCACGTCGGTCTCATAAACCGTGAACTGATCGAGTCCCGCGCCGCCAATACCGATGTTCTCATCGGGGACGGTCCCGAACTTTGTGAGCGCCTGAATCAGGGTGGTTTTTCCCGCGCCTGTGGGGCCGCATACCAATATATTCGCTTTCATGGCATCCTCCTTGTCCTCTCGTGAATTTTTCCGCGGTCGCCGAATTTCGCCGCGGTCTTCTGCTTTCATTGTAAGGGTTTTCTCCGCGCTTGTCAAGAAAAAAAGGGCGGGGTGAAAAGCTACTTTTTCGCGCTATTGGGTTTAGCGTTGCCGGGTTTACCGGTCAATTTGTTGAATTCAGCTTCTTTGATGGGTTTGCCTTTTTGATTGTAATATTTCGCGGATAATTTCTTTTTCATATCCTGGTCATTTACTATTTCTGCACCCAATTGTCCGTTTTCATAGTATTCCCGATAAGTAATTTTCTCGGGGTTTCTATAGTCTATGAATATGCGCAATTGCCCGCTTTCATAATAAATTTCCGCCATTTTGACGGTTTTTGTGTCGGTCTTTTTGCCAATATTTTCATAAAATAAACTCTGGTAAGGTTTTTTTGCTTTAAGATAAGTAAAAGCGGTATAACTTATACCATCTCTCGTTTCGTTGTGGTAATCCATATTGTCTGGAGGTAAATCTTCCCATTTTGTGCTTGATCCAAACAGTAAAAAGCTTAGAAATAAAGCGGTAAAAATCATTTTTTTCATAACAGCCTCCTAAATTGATTTAATTTGCTTCTGTCAACTTTGACAGGGGATAACCAGGGTTTAAACCTTGGTCCCGGGCCAGTCAGGGGCTCCGCCCCTGACCGGCCCACTCTTAAGAGATGCAGCGCGGCCCCTTCGGGGCCGCGCCGCAAAGGGTTCCGCTCAAACTTGGGGAAGTCGCGCTCGTGAAGTAGAACCCGTGATAGTTTATCATATCACATTTTGAATATGCTGTCCAGAAGAATCCACAAAAATGCTCTGATATGGCGGATGAAAATAAAGCTTGCATTGTAGGTCAAAATTCTTTATAATGGCAACAAGCGCCAAAAAAAGAACAACGATTTCTCCAATAAAACAACGAAAACGACCAACCCAAAAACCCACGGAGGACCCATGACCACAGCCATCAACAACGGAACCCTGATAGATCCCGCCAACCGCATATTTTCCAAGCTGAACATCGGCTTCGAAGACGGCGTAATCACGTCGGTCTCAGCGACGCCCATGGCTGCCGACCGTGTCCTCGACGCCTCGGGAAAATACGTCTGCCCGGGTTTTGTGGACCTTCACATGCACGAGGACTATGTGTCGGCGGGAGAAATCCGTCTCAACATCTTCCATAAAATGCTGAAAATGGGCGTGACCACCGCCATCGGCGGAAACTGCGGCATCTGTACCGACGATCCCGCCCGGTATCTCGACCTCGTGGACCGCGGGAACCCCATCCATTTCGGCATGCTGCTCCCCCATGAATACCTGCGCCGCGCCGCGGGCGTCACAGACCGCTACGGGCCGGTTTCTGCCGCTACGATCAGGGAAATGTCCACGCACGGCAAGCGGCTCATGAAAGAAGCGGGTCTCCTTGGCGTAAGTTTCGGGATCCGCTATGTTCCAGGCGCGGACTTCGCGGAGCTTTCGGAAATCGCGCGACTCGGCCGGGGCGCTTGCCTCTGCGCCCATGTGCGGGACGACGCGGCCGCGATTTTTCCTTCCATCGAGGAATTCTTGAGCCTCGCCGACGGAACGGACACGCATTTCCAGATTTCCCATATCGGAAGCATGGCCGGATTCGGACAAATGCGGCAAGTCTACGCCATGGTCGACGAAACCCGCGCCGCCCGGGGACTGTCCGTTTCCTTTGACTGCTATCCCTACGGCGCTTTCTGCACGGCCATCGGCGCAGCCACCTATGACGAAGGCTTTCTTGAGCGTTACGGCGCGGGCTATGGGGACCTCGAGGTCGCCGAAGGCCCCCATAAGGGAGAACGCTGCACAGAGGCCCTTTTCCGGGAAATTCGGGCGAAAAGCCCCGGGACCCTGCTGATCGCCCATGTGATGCAGGAAGAGGAAATCGCCTTCGCCCTCGCGAATCCCAACACGGTCGTCGCCAGCGACGGGATCCTCGGCGAGACCGGCGACGGCCATCCGAGAGCCGCCGGGACCTTTCCTCGTTTCCTCAGCTGCTATGTCCGCGACCAAAAGACAATGTCCTTGTACGAGGGAATTCGGAAAATTACCGCCATGCCCGCCGATATTCTGGGGACTCACAAAGGCCGCCTCTCCGTCGGCGCCGACGCCGACCTCGTCATTTTCGATTATGAAAAACTGGCGGACCGGGCCGCATTTGCCGAAAGCGCCCTGCCCCCCGAGGGGATTGACTGCGTCATTGTGGGCGGGGAGATCGCGTACCGGGACGGCGTCATCCGAAACGACCGCGCCGGAAGGAGCGTCAGAAAAGCAAAAAATTAAATCCGGATCGGCTCCGGCCGGTTCCGACACAGGAAAATCAAAAATCCTTGTTTTCACTTGCAAATTTATCGGGAATATAATAAAATAGTATCGTACAACCGATTTTAATTTTAGGGAGGAACTTATGAAAAGATTTTGGAAACTACTATGTCTGACCCTGCTCGGTCTGCTTGTCCTGACTTCGGTCGTGGCGGCCGCGCCCAACGAACTGATCGTCGTACAGCAAACCGACGCCAAATCCCTGGACCCCACCGGTTCCAACGACGTGTATTCCCACAACCTGAATCTGAACATCTATGACAGACTGTTCGACTGGTCGCCGGAAATGAAAGTGGAGCCGAGTCTGGCGGAAAGTTACAAGCAGATCGACCCGCTGACCCTTGAAGTCAAGATCAAAAAGGGCGTAAAATTCCATAACGGCGACGAGCTGACGGCCGAAGACGTGAAATTTACCCTCGAACGGGCTTCCAAACAACCCCAGGTCATCACGTATTTCTCCCCGATCACGGGCGTAGAGATCGTCGATCCCTATACGGTCAAAATCACGACGGAAAAACCCTACGGGCCCCTGATCAACGCCTTGGCCCACGCGGGCGGTTCCATCGTCAACAAAAAATACGTTACGGCCGACGAAAAGAAGGCCTTCCTTGAACCCGTCGGCACGGGCCCCTTCAAGTATGAGTCCTGGCAGTCGGGCGACAGGATCGTCCTCGCGGCCAATAAGGACTATTTCAATGGCGCGCCCGGCGTTGACAAGATCACGTACCGGGTTATCCCCGAAAGTGTAAACAGAGCGATTGCGTTGGAGACAAAAGAAGTAGACGTTGTTCTCGTGGTGGATCCTGTTGACGCTCCCAACGTAAAAGCGAAAAAGTACATCAAAGTCTATGAGCTGCCTGCCCTTTCGATGACCTATCTCGGCTTTAACTGCGAGAAAGCGCCTCTGGACGACGTTCGCGTGCGCCAGGCCATCGTTTACGCGATCAACCTGCCCGACATAGTGGACACCGCCTTCCTCAAGGCCGCCGTTCCCGCCAATTCCGCCGTACCTCAGGGCGTTATGGGCTACAACAAGAATCTCCAGTCCCCCGTACGGGATGTGGAAAAATCCAAGGCCCTCTTGAAAGAAGCCGGCATCAAGGACAGACTGAAATTGAAGCTGTGGATCAACGAAAACAAGTCCCGGGAAGATTCCGCCGTCATTATGCAGGCGCAGCTGGCCGAAGTGGGCATTGACGTCTCCATCGAAAAGCTCGAATGGGGCGCCTACCTCGACAAACTGGGCAGAGGCGAGCACGATCTCTTTATCCTCGGCTGGTCGACGTCCCCGGATCCCAACGAAGCCATGAACGCCCTCTTCAACAGCAAGAACAAGGGACACGCGGGCAACCGTTCCTTCTATGGAAATCCCAGAGTGGACGAACTTCTGGATAAGGGTCAGGAAGTCACCGACCCCGCCGTCCGGATCCCCATGTATGAAGAAGCCCAGGAAATCGTTTGCCGCGAAGCGGCCGTTCTCCCCATGGTCAACCCCTACAGCATCGTGGCCGTACAGGACTATGTGGAAGGCTTTGAAATGAACCCGCGCAGCATGTACATGATGAAAAACGTAAAAAAGAACAAGAAATAAAGCCGAAAACCGTGGACACAGGATTTCGATAGTGTAAGAAAGCAGGTAAAAAGGGGCGAAGCGCGCTTTGCCCCTTTTTGCGTGGAAAATTTCCAGAAAAAACTTGCAAAAACTCCACAATAACGCTACAATCACTTATATCGCATATTCATCAGGAGGCATGAGATGAAAAGACAACTCAAGGTAAAACTTATGGCATTGCTGCTCCTCGTATTCTGCGGGGTTCTGCAGGCCGCGGGGGAGCTCGTGATCGCCCAGCAGGCGGACGCCAGGTCACTGGATCCCTCATTTTCAAATGACGTGTATTCCCACAACGTCAACGTCAACATCTACGACAGGCTTGTGGACTGGTCCCCGACCATGACGCCGGAAAATTCCCTCGCGGAAAGCTTCAAGCAGCTGGATCCCCTGACGCTGCAGGTGAAAATCAAAGAGGGCGTAAAATTCCACAACGGCGACGAGCTGACGTCCGAAGACGTCAAATTCACCATTGAACGGAGCTCCAAGGTGCCGGCGGCCAAGACGTATTACGGCGACGTGGACCATGTGGACATTGTGGACAAATATACGGTTAACATCGTTACCAAAATCCCCTACGGTCCCATCATGAATACGCTGGCCCAGACAAGCGGCTCCATTTTGAACAAAAAATACGTGGAAGCCAACGGCGACAAGGCCTTCCAGCAACCTGTGGGCACGGGACCCTTCAAATTCAAATCCTGGCAGTCGGGGGACCGGATCATTCTCGACGCCAACAAGGACTATTTCCGCGGCGCGCCCGGCACAACAGGCGTTATTTTCCGCGTCATCCCCGAAAGCACGAACCGGACCATCGCCCTTGAGACAAAGGAAATCGACATGGCCCTCGTGATCGACCCCGTGGATGCCGCTACGGTCCGGAGCAGGGACTATCTGAAGCTCCATGAGATGCCCTCGCTCTCGTTTACCTATCTCGGCTACAACTGCAAGAAAGCGCCTCTCGACGACGCCCGGGTCAGAAAGGCCATCGCCCTCGGCATCAACCTCCCCGATATCGTGGATACGGCGTTCCAGAAAGCGGCTGTGCCCGCCTATTCCGTCATCGCGGAGGCGACCCTCGCTTACAAGAAGGACCTCCCGAGACCCAAGCGGGACGTGGAGGCGGCCAAAGCGCTCTTGAAGGAAGCGGGCTTTGAAAAGGGCCTGAAACTCAAGCTCTGGCTCAACGAAAACCAGTCGCGGAAGGACTCCGCCGTCATCATTCAGGCGCAGCTGGCGGAAATCGGCATCGACGTCACGATCGAAATCCTCGAGTGGGGCGCTTATCTGACGAGACTCAGCAACGCCGAACACGAGCTCTTCCTGCTCGGCTGGTCCGGATCTCCCGATCCCGACGGCGGCATGTACGCGCTGTTCAATTCCAAGAATTTCGGCGAGGGCGGCAACAATTCCTTCTACAAAAACGACCGTGTGGACGAGCTTTTGGACAAAGGACGGGCCACAACCGACGCGGCGGCGCGAATTCCGCTCTATGAGGAAGCCCAGGAAATCCTGATCGAGGAACAGGCCGTATGCCCGCTGGTCAATCCCATCAATATGGTCGGCGCCCAGGCGTCCCTGACAGGTTTTGACATGAATCCGCGCAGCGTATACTTCTTCCGGAACATCAAAAAGGCAAAATAACAGATTCAAAATGAAAATTCCAAAACGGAGGTAACATGAAAAGAGTATCACAACTGATTTTACTGGCTTTACTGCTCGCATTGACCTCTTTTGTTCTCTCGGCGAGAAATACCGACGCGCTGATCGTCGTCCAGCAATCGGACGCGAAGACGCTGGATCCCTCGGGATCTTCCGACGCCTATTCCAGCAATGTGAACCTCAATCTCTACGACAGGCTCTTTGACTACAATACCGAAATGAAGATTACGCCGAGCCTGGCCGAAAGCTACCGGCAGCTGGATGAGCTGACGCTGCAGGTCGTCCTCAAGAAAGGCGTCAAGTTCCATAACGGAGACGAGTTGACGGCCGAAGACGTGAAATTTTCCCTCGAGCGGGCGGCCTCGGCCCCCGCGGCCCTGACGTACTTCGGCAACGTGGAAAAAGTCGAAATCGTCGATCCCTATACGGTCAACATCGTTACGAAAAAGCCCTACGGGCCCCTGCTCAACAGTCTCGCCAACGCCCTGGGCTCGATTGTCAACAAAAAATATGTGGAATCAGCCGGTCCCGAGGCTTTCTTCAAGCCCGTGGGCACGGGACCCTTTATTTTTGAATCCTGGAAAGCCGGCGACCGGATCAGCCTCAAGACAAACAAGGCCTATTTCAACGGCCCCTCCAAAGTGGACGGCCTCTTGTTCCGGGTCATTCCCGAGAGCACGAACCGGACCATTGCGCTGGAGACCGGGGAAGTGGACATTGTCCTGACCGTATCCCCCGTGGACGCCGACGCCGTCGAGAAAAACGACCATCTGAAGATGTACCGTCGGCCTTCCGCGGCGCTGAATTACATGGGACTCAACTGTGAAAAGGGCGCGACGGCAGATATCCGCGTCCGTCAGGCCATCGCGGCGGCGCTGAATTTGAGCGACGTCAACATCGCCTTCGGGCGTCTGGCCATCCCCGCGTATTCCGTGATTCCGCCCGATGTGCTGGGCTATGTGGAAAACCCCGAACCGAAACAGAATCTCGAAAAGGCGAAAAAGCTCCTGGCCGAAGCGGGCTACAAAGACGGGCTGAAGCTGAAATTCTGGACAAACGAAAATTCGGCGCGGAAAGACGCCGCCGTCATTATGCAGGCGCAACTCAAAGAAGCCGGCATCCTCATCGATATCGAGATCCTTGAGTTCGGCGCTTATCTCGAGCGGCTGAACAAAGGAGAGCACGATCTCTATCTGCTGGGTACCCTGGGTTCCACGGACCCCGACGGCTCCCTTTACTCGCTGCTGCACTCGGGCAGCAAGGGAAGCGGCGGTAACCGGTCCTTCTACGCGAACAAAACCGTCGACGAGAACCTCGACCTAGGTCGCTCCTCCACCGATATCCCCGAAAGGACAAAGGCTTATCAGAAAGTCGCGGAAATCGCCAAAGAAGAAATCCCCGTGGTTCCTCTTGTCTATCCACCGGTTTCCGTAGGCGCCCAGGATTATATCGAAGGATTTTATCCCTATCCGACCTTTACGTTCTTATTTAAAGACGTGACGAAAATCAGGAAGTAAGAATCTCAAGGATCACGTTCCGCCGGGGGACGACGTCCCCGGAAAATCCGAAGGCCCGCCCGAGAAGATCGCGGGCGGCTTCGAGGTTTTCCCCGCCGTTGTATTGCAAAATGGCGAGGGGCTCCCCCTTGCGGACGGGATCCCCGATTTTTTTCCGGAGCAATATGCCGACCCCGGGATCAATGTCATCCTCTTTTTTTGTTCGTCCCGCCCCCAGGAGCATGGCCGCCCGACCCACACTCCCGGCGTCCAGTCGGGCGACCCAGCCGTCCGTCGGGGAGAGGCAGGCCGTCTCCCGGGAAGGTCCGGGCAAAAGCGCGTAGTCGTCGACAACGGCCGGATCGGCTCCCGCGTAGGCGAGAAATTCCCTGAAGCGCGCAAGGGGCTTGCCGCTTCGGATCATATCGTCGCAAAGCCGCTTGCCTTCTTCCATTCCCTTGGTTTTTCCCGCCATCATCAGTCCCGCCGCGACCAGCGTCGCGACCAGTTCCGTAAAATCCGCCGGTCCTTTTCCCTTGAGGGTATCCATGGCCTCCATGACTTCGTTGGCGTTTCCGACCGCAAGGCCCAGGGGCTGCTCCATGTCGGAGAGGACGCTCACAGTCTTCCGGCCGAGCTTCGCGCCGATGGTCGCCATGACCCGGGAAAGCTCCCGGGCCGAAGGCAGATCCTTCATAAAGGCGCCCGAGCCCACCTTGACGTCAAGCAGGATTCCGTCGCTGCCGAGGGCCAGTTTTTTGCTCATAATGGAGCTCGCGATCAGGGGAATGCTGTTGACGGTCCCCGTCACGTCCCTGAGCGCGTAGATTTTTTTGTCCAAAGGGACGATTTTGTCGGTGGAGCCCATGATCCCGCCGCCCAGAGCTTCGACCATGGCGATGAGCTCTTTTTTGTCTTCGGGGAAATGAAAGCCCGGGATGGCCTCAAATTTGTCGACGGTCCCGCCCGTATGTCCGAGCCCCCGGCCCGAAAGCTTGATCTCGCCGATGCCAAAGCAGCCGTAAATGCCGGTTAACGCGATGGTGGTTTTGTCTCCGACGCCCCCGGTCGAATGCTTGTCCAGCAAAAATCCGCTGTGTCCGGGAATATCGACGGTTTCCCCGCTGTCCCGCATGACTTCCGTAAAAGTCAGCAATTCCCCTTCACTCATGCCCCGAAAGTAGACGGCCATCAGAAAGGCCGACATCTGGTAATCGGGAATGGCGCCCGACAGGTATTCAGTGAGGAAAAAGCGAATCTCCTCTCCGCTCAGCACGCTTCCGTCCCGCTTTTTTTCGATAATCTCGCTTGCCCGCATAAAAAATCCCCCCTTTTGTTCTGTACACTTGCCTTTCGATGTGCTATAATTTATTCTATCACGTTTCACCGTGAAAAAGCAATCTCAGGGGGAAATTTCATGGCATACCGAATGCTCGTCACGGACATGGACGACACGCTCCTCAACGAGCGCTCCGAATTGAATCCCCGCGACCGGGAAGCGATCCTTGCGGCCCAGGCCCGGGGAGTCTGTTTTGTGCTGGCCTCGGGCCGGCCCACCTACGGCATGTGGCCCACGGCCGGGCGGCTGCGCCTGGGGGAATACGGCGGCTGGCTCCTTTCCTACAACGGCGCCCACATCCTTTCCGCCGCTACGCGGGAAATCGTCTCCCGGACGGAGCTCTCCCGGGAAGACCTGCACCTGCTCTACGACTGCGCCCTCGGCTACGGGACCGATATCCTGACCTACAAAGACGATATGCTGGTCTCGCCCCATCAGGGAAAATATGTCCTTGAGGACCTGGCCCTTACGAAAATGCCGGGCTTTGTCCCCGTGGATTTCAAAGCCTTCATGGATTGCGGCGCGCCCAAGTGCATGCTTCTGGCGGAGCCCGACTATCTCGCGGGCGTCGAAAAGGAGCTGAAAGCCCGTTTCGGCAAGCGCTTCACGATCACCCGTTCCCGTCCCTACTTTCTGGAATTCGTGGCCCCCGGCGTCAGTAAAGGGGTAGCCATGACGAAACTGGCGGAACGCCTCGGTATCCGGGCGGAGGAAATCATCGCCTGCGGGGACTCCTGGAACGATCTCGATATGATCGAAAAGGCTGGCTTCGGCGTCGCCGTCGCCAACGCCAACGCGGAGGTCAGGGCCCGGGCGGATTATGTGACCGCCGCAAACACCGAATCCGGTCTGGCAAAGGTTATCGAAAAATACATCATGAATGAGGAGCGGACATGCGATCGTTTTACGAAAAAGAAAATCTGATACAATACGGAAAATTGCTGGCGGGATTGTTTTTCTGCGGTCTGGGCATCGTCATGGAAGTCAACTCCAATCTGGGCGGCGCGCCCTGGGACATCTTCCATATCGGCCTTTCCAGGGTGATCGGCATTCCCTACGGCAAAGTCAGCATCATTGCGGGCGCCGTCGTGATCCTGCTCAACATTGTTCTCGGTCAGGTCATCGGCCTGGGGACCGTCCTCAACATGTGCCTGATCGGTCTTTTTACCGATCTCATCAACAATTCCGGCCTCATTCCCTCTCCGACCGGGAAAATTCACGGCCAGGCGGCGCTCCTTTTCGGGGGAATGCTGCTCTTCGGCTACGGCACCTATCTCTATATGGCCCAGGGCAAGGGGGCCGGTCCCCGGGACGGCCTTATGCAGGTTCTCCATAAAAAGACCGGACTCTCCGTCGCCCTCATCAAAAACGGCATCGAGGTCGTCGTCCTCGTGATCGGCATCCTGTTAGGCGGCAAGGCCGGGCTCGGAACGTTGATCTACGCGCTTTCCATCGGCTTTATCATTCAGTATTTCTTCAAACTCCGGAAACTGGACATCCGGGCCCTCAACCACAGCAGAATCCGGGAAGATCTTCTGTCCCTGACGCGCTTCAGGTAGTCCGGCGTCTCTTTCCAAATGAGGTAAAACTATGCGAATTTTCGGTCTGCAACGGCTTTCTCTGGTCGATTACCCGGGAAAGACCGCCTGTACTGTCTTTACCGGGGGTTGCAATTTCCGCTGCCCCTTCTGCCACAACAGCGCTCTGGTCCTTGATCCGGATCCCGCCGAAGCCCTTCCCGAAGCCGAAATCCAGGCCTTTCTTAAAAAACGGGCGGGACTTCTGGACGGCGTCTGCGTCTCGGGCGGGGAACCTCTGCTGCAAAAAGATCTGGGAGAATTTTTGAAATCGGTCAAAGCCCTGGGTTATCCGGTCAAGCTCGATACAAACGGCAGTTTTCCGGATCTGCTGGCGGCCCTGCTCAAACAGGGGCTCGTGGACTATGTGGCCATGGATATCAAGAATACCCCCGAAAAATACGGCAAAACCGTCGGGCTTCGGACCTTTGATCCCGGGCCCGTACTGGAATCGGCGGCCCTGCTCATGAAGGGGACCGTGCCCTTCGAGTTCCGGACGACGGTCGTCAGGGAATTCCATGAAGAGGAGGATTTCAAGGCCATCGGCCGCTGGCTGCGGGGCGCGCCCCGTTACTATCTCCAGAATTTTGTGGCTTCGGAAAATACCATCGCTCAGGGACTTCACGGCTATACGCCCCGGGAGCTGGCCCATTTTCGGGATTTGGCGGCGACCTTTTTTCAAAGCGTGGAACTCCGCGGCATTTGACACAACATCTTGTGGTTTGTGAATAAAAAAACACAATATCTTGTTATTTTTTCTTGACTTTAGGCTCGCTTGGTGGTAGAATAAGGACAAGCACAAAAACATATTTTATTAAGGAGAATCAACATGTACCAAGTAATCAAGCGAGACGGAAAAGTGGTCGAATTCAACCTGCAGAAGATCACGAAGGCGATTGAGAAGGCTTTCAAGTCCCAGGACAAGAATTACAACAACGATATTCTTGAGTTGCTGGCGCTGAGAGTCACGGCCGACTACGCGGCCAAGATCAAAAATGAGACCATTACGGTGGAAGAGATTCAGGACAGCGTGGAATCGGTCCTGATCCAGAGCGGATATGACGACGTGGCGAAGGCGTATATCCTCTACCGCAAGCAGCGCGAAAAGATCCGGAACATGAAATCCACGATCCTCGACTACAAAGAGACCGTGGACAACTACGTAAAAATAGCGGACTGGCGCGTAAAAGAAAATTCCACGGTGACCTATTCGGTCGGCGGACTCATTCTCTCCAATTCCGGGGCGATAACAGCCAACTACTGGCTGTCGGAAATCTACGACGAGGAAATCAGCAACGCCCACCGCAACGCGGATATCCATATTCACGACCTTTCGATGCTGACGGGCTACTGCGCGGGCTGGTCCCTGAAACAGCTGATCCAGGAAGGCCTGGGCGGCGTGGACGGCAAGATCACTTCTTCCCCGGCCAGTCATCTGGCGACCCTCTGCAATCAGATGGTCAATTTCCTCGGCATCATGCAGAACGAATGGGCCGGCGCGCAGGCGTTCTCTTCCTTTGACACTTATCTCGCTCCCTTTGTGAAAGCGGACGACCTCTCGTACCGGGAAGTCAAGAAAGCGCTGGAGTCCTTTATTTTCGGCGTCAATACGCCGAGCCGCTGGGGCACCCAGGCGCCTTTCTCCAACATCACGCTGGACTGGACCGTGCCCAAAGATCTGGCCGAGCTGCCCGCCATCGTGGGCGGCAAAGAAATGGACTTCAAGTACAAGGATTGCAAGAAGGAAATGGATATGATCAACAAGGCCTTTATCGAGATCATGATCGAGGGCGACGCCAACGGCCGCGGTTTCCAGTATCCGATTCCCACTTACTCCATTACGAAGGATTTTGACTGGTCCGAGACCGAAAACAACAAGCTGCTCTTTGAGATGACCTCCAAATACGGCACGCCCTATTTTTCCAACTACATCAACAGCGATATGGAGGCAAGCGACGTCCGGAGCATGTGTTGCCGGCTGCGCCTCGACCTTCGGGAACTCCGGAAAAAATCCGGCGGTTTCTTCGGAAGCGGAGAAAGCACGGGTTCCATCGGCGTCGTGACGATCAATATGCCGCGGATCGCCTTCCTTTCCAGGACGCCCGCCGAGTTTTACGAAAAGCTCGACAAGCTCATGGATCTCTCGGCCCGTTCCCTCAAGATCAAGCGGGATATCGTGAAAAAATTGATGGATGAGGGCTTGTATCCTTACACCAAGCGCTATCTGGGGACCTTTGACAATCATTTCTCCACGATCGGCCTAATCGGCATGAACGAAGTGGGCTTGAACGCCAAATGGCTGGGGAAGGACCTGACCCATCCCGAAACTCAGGCCTTTGCCAAGGATGTGCTGAACCACATGCGGGAACGGCTGGCCGATTATCAGGAAAAATACGGAGACCTCTACAATCTCGAGGCGACGCCCGCCGAATCGACTACTTACCGGCTGGCCAAGCACGACGTTGAAAAATACCCGGGCATCGTCACGGCCTCCATGGGCGAGACGCCCTACTATACCAACAGTTCCCACCTGCCGGTCAGCTTTACGAGCGACATCTTTGACGCCCTGGATATTCAAGACGAACTGCAGACCCTCTACACCTCCGGCACCGTATTTCACGCCTTCCTCGGCGAGAAACTCCCCGACTGGAAAGCCTCGGCCAATCTCGTCAGAAAGATCGCCGAAAATTACAGACTGCCCTATTACACGCTGTCGCCGACCTATTCGGTGTGCCGGGAACACGGCTATCTCTCCGGAGAGGCCTTCAGCTGCCCGGTCTGCGGCCGGAAAACGGAAGTCTACAGCCGGATCACCGGATATTATCGGCCCGTTCAGAACTGGAACGAGGGAAAAGTCCAGGAATACAAAGAAAGAAAGCTCTACGACATTCCCCATTCCACCCTGAAAAAAGGCCGGCAGAGCGCAAACGCGGCGGAACAGCCCAAAAGCCAGCATGAGACGCTGCTCTTTACGACAAAGACCTGCCCCAACTGCAACGTCAGCAAGGACATCCTGAACAACGCCCACATCGACTACACGGTGGTTGACGCGGAGGAAAGACCCGAACTCGCCGTGAAGTACGGCATCCGGCAGGCCCCGACCCTCGTTGTCATCGACGGGGAAAAGGTCGAAAAACACGTAAACGTATCCAATATCAGAAGTTTCCTGCATATCTGATACAGCTTGAAACAAGACGGGCGGATTCCGGTTCGCCCGTTTTTTTCAAAAAAAGGAGGCGCCATGATGGAAAAATATCGCGAATCGGCGGCGTATGTGAAAGAACGGCTCGGCGACCGGGCGGAGATTGCGGTCATCCTGGGCTCAGGCCTCGGGGCACTCGCTTCGGCCCTCGAAGGGGAAAAAGCGCTCCCCTACGCGGAGATTCCCCATTTTCCCCGGAAAATGATCGCGGGCCATGAGGGAAAACTCCTCGCGGGGATCATGGACGGCGCGCCCGTTCTGGTTATGAACGGCCGCTTCCACTATTACCAGGGCTACAGCATGGCCGAGGTGACGTATCCGCTTCCGGTCATGAAGCTCCTCGGGATAAAATACCTCATTGTAAGCAACGCCGCGGGCGGCGTCAACGAGTCCTTTTCCAAGGGGACGCTGATGATCATCCGGGATTTCATCAATTTTTTCGGGACCAACCCCTTGATCGGAGCGGGCGGAAGCGAACTCGGCCCGCAATTTCCGGATATGTCCCGGCCCTTTTCCCCGAAACTCCTGAAGCTGGCCCGGGAGGAGGCGGAACGCCTCGGGATCCCTTACCGGGAGGGCGTTTATCTCGGGACCACGGGTCCTTCCTTTGAGAGCGCCGCGGAGATCCGGATGATGAGGACGCTGGGCGCCGACGCCGTGGGGATGTCGACGGTACCGGAGATTATCGTCGGAAACTGGCTGGGCCTTCAGCTTTTGGGGATTTCCTGCATTACGAACATGGCCACGGGACTTGCTCAAGCGCCCCACGACCACGCCGCGGTCCTCGCCGAAGCCCGAAAGGTCGAAAGCGATTTCTGCCGCTGGGTAAAAGAAATCATAAAAAAAATCTGACCCCTGCAAGGTCAGATTTTTTATATATCATATTTTATAGGAGGGTCAAGGTACTTTATGAGTTCCTTTGAATGTATCATACCTCCGTTATTTGTCGTGAATATGTCAAGAGAAAATCTTTGCCTTATTTTTCCGTATTGAAGGCCAGAATAAATTTTTTTCCCTCGACGGCGATCCGACAGGAGAAGCCGTTCAGCTCAAAAATCCTGCGTACGATGGAAAGGCCCAGGCCGTTCCCCTCGCGGGATTTTTCTTCGGCGTTGGCCCCCCGCGCGAAGGGTTCCCACAGCTGCTCGAGCTTTTCGGGGAGAAGCCCGTCGGTCTCATTTTCAAAGACGTATTCGGCCCCCTGGCGGTACACGCGGATCGTCCCTTCGTCCACGGAATAGCGGAGCGCGTTTTGGACGATATTGTCAATGGCGATGCCGAAGAGACGTCCGTCACAGAAAACCGTGTTGTCGCCGGGCAGATCCACTTCCCAGCGCAGATCTTTTTCCAATTCGATGTTCTCGTATTTTTCGGCGCTTTCCCGGAAAAAGCTCATAAAATCCGCCTCGCTTCTGTCCAGGCGGATACCCGGCGACGACAGGCGGGAAATCGTCAGCAGATTCGTGATGATCTCGTTCATTTCCTTGCTTTTTTTGGCGATGGCCTTGTAGTATTTCATGCGCTCCGCTTCTGTCTTGGCGAGCCCCCCGATGAGGCCCTGGGCGTGGGTGCTGATGACCGTAATCGGGGTCTTCAGCTCATGGGACGCGTCCGAGGCGAATGTGCGCAGGTTTTCAATGGAATTTTCGAGGTTTTCCGACATGGTGTCGATGCTGCGGGACAATTCTCCGATCTCGTCTTCCGAGTGGATATCGGATTTTTCCGAGAAATCCAAAACGGAGATTTTTCGCGCGATGGAATTCAGTTTTTCGATGTTTCCGGTTATTTTTTTACAGAGGATCCGGCCGATGATCATGCTGAACAGGATCCCGATGCCGGTGATGATGATGTTGAAAAAATTGATCTCGGCCTTGTGGACCTTGATGACCGAGAGGGAGGTCCGCAGGGACATGATGCCCACGTCGGGGATGCTCTCGTTGTAAAAGAGCAGCGTAATATTGGTATTGGGGAGCCGGGTCATGTGGAATTTGCCGGTTTCCCAGTTGGGTTGGGGCATCCGGGGGCGGCTTCGATTGGAAAAACGGTTCAGCGTCCCCTGATTGATGGGAGACGGCATGTTTTGGAGGCTGCGGGCAAGGTTCAGCCGGACTTCGTCGACGACGACGATGTCGATCCCCTCGTTGTCCCGGACGTTTTCCACATAGTTGGCAAATTCGACAGGGTCATAGAGTTTTTCCTTGGCGATTTCCTTGATCGACAAAATCGCGTTTTTCTTCTGGTAAATCAGAAATTTATCGAGGAAAAACACGTTCATGATGTAACTTATGGAAATCGTGAAAACGACAATAAAGATGGAAAATATAAAGATTTTCCGAAAAAGATTAATTCTTGGTTTCATCGAACAGATATCCCATTCCCCTTATGGTACGCAGCATCTCATTGTAATTGCCCATTTTTTTCCGGACTCGCTTGACAAGCGTATCGACGACTCTGTCGTTGCCGTCGAAGTCAAATCCCCAGATCTCGTTGAGCAGCTGCTCCCGGGGGAAAATCATGCCCTTGTTCTTGATCATGTACTCCAGAAACTGGATTTCCCGGCGCGTGAGCTCCATGGATTCGCCGTCCACGACCAGTTCTCCGCTCTTGAAATCAAAATTGAGCCCTTTGAATTTGTAGGCGCTGTTGCCGTCGATCTTCAGGGCCTTTTTGACCTTCACCGCGAGGATCTTGAGGCTGAAGGGCTTGGTGATGTAATCGTCTGCGCCGATGGAAAGGCCCTTCAACTCGTCGATCTCCGAATCCCTGGCCGTCATCATGATGATGGGAACGTTGGATTCGCCGCGGATCTCCTTGCAGATCTCCCAGCCGTTTTTGCGCGGGAGATTGATGTCGAGCAGGATCAGGTCGGGGTTGTACAGGTAGAAGGCGTCCAGTCCCCGTTCGCCGTCAAAGGCCTTGAAAACTTCAAAGCCTTCCTGGATCAACGTGTCTTCGACGACTTTTTCCAGATCTTTTTCATCCTCTACGATCAGTATTCTTTTTTTCATGGCGATCACCTGATTTTTGACTTGTTCTTTCATTTTAGCAGGATAATGTGGCAATACGATGTTTTTGGGGAAATCGGCGTTTTACGAGGTTGCGATCCCGTCGGGACAAGCGCCGTACTCACGCCCCCAGCAGAGAAGCCGGTACGACAGCGATTCCGTCCGGCCGGCGATAGGCAAGAGGGCCGGTTGTGATGATCACCGCGTCTGACAGATTCGCTCTGCTTTTCAGCCAAAGCAGATGGCGGACATCGTGATCAGAAATAAAAGGGGCGGTTTTAACTTCAATCGCGACGGTATCCCGTCCCCGCGAAAGGATAAAATCAATCTCCCTGTCGCCTTTCAGCGTCTGGAAATGATACAAATTCGCGTCGCATATGCCGGCATATACGCGCAAACTCTGAAAAATGAACGCTTCGAACAAGCGACCGATGATATTCCCGTATTTTTCGTCAAAGCGGCTGTCGGGCGCATGTTTCCGATCCGAGCCGTTCAGCATGTCCACCCTGAGCCCCAGCAGATGAATCGCGAAAGCGGGATCGGCAAGGTAATGCTTCGGCGCTTTTTTCATCCGCGAGCAAAAATCCGCCCCGTCGGTCCAGATCGGAAGTTCGTCAATCAACCACATGCGTTCCAGCGCTTCCCTGTAGGCAATCGTCGTCTTGATGGCCGGTTTGTTGCCCTCCCTCGGCGTCGCGGCATCAAGGATCTCTTCGTATTTTGCCGACGTGGAAACCGCAGCCGCATATGCCGACAGCCATCTTTTCAACGCTTCCGGTTGGCGGATACGGATGCCTTCCTGCTCGAAATCGTGGGTAAGCAAATTGTTGAGGTAGGAATCGAAGGCCAGTTTACGCCGCCTTTCGTTGGCAATCCGCATGCCGGGGAGGCCAGACACCGCCATTTCCTCTATATAATCCCCGAAGGAGACGGTCGTCTGCCCTTGAATCGGAGTGGAAAAAGCTTCCCGCTGATCGAGGAGGGTCTCGAGGGAAACGGTCTTCCGCGCCAGTCCCCTTTCTTCCAGGGACAGGGGAAACATCCGCAAGCGCGCGATCCGCCCCGCGCCCGAATGAACATCGAGGTTCTTGGCCGAAATCGATCCGGTGAGCAAATAGGCGCAATCGTCCCTTCTGTCATCGACATCGCGTCTGACATAATCCCAAATCTTCGGGATTTTTTGCCATTCGTCAATCAAAACAGGCGTTTTCGAGCTGCTGAGTTTTCCGGGATCATTGGAGATCAGCAAAAAATCGCTTTCCCGATCCAGCTTATATACGGTGTTTGCAATGCGGGATGCGGAGACCGTCTTTCCCACGCCCTTCAGTCCATCTATGGCTACGGCCGGCAAATCGGCCAGCAAATCTTTCAGATATTTTTCCAAAAGTCTGTCATACTGTTTTTTCATGTTTTTATTATACGCTTTATTTTCGCTGAAGTCAAGGAATTTATAAAATTTAAGTTAACAAATACACCTAAAATAAGTTAATAAATGCACCTGTTCTAAGTTAATAAATACACCATTTGAAAGTTAATTTTCGCGCCACAAAAATAGTATAGATTAAAAAAGGCCGCCGCGGTTGGCGGCAGCCTTTTTTTAGGGTTTTTCTTACTTCAACCACTTGTCGGCGGCTTTCTGCAGTTCTCCCCGGGTCTCCAAAAGATCCCAGAGAAAATTCAGCACGCGCACATAGTCGGGATCGTCCTTCTGGATCATAAAGCCCAACTTGTTGATCGGCGTCAGCGGTTTATCGATAAAAGCCGCGTAGAGCCTGTCGTCTTTTTGCGCGTAAAGCAGCGCCTCAAAGGTTTCCGTGATCATGACGTCCCCTTTTCCCTCGGCGATCAATCCCGGAATCTCGGCGTTCTTTTCGTGGGTGGAAACCGTCGCTCCCGTGAGATTGGCCAGCACAAAGGCCTCGTTTGTCCCGCCCGGGTTCTTGATCACGCGGACTTCGGGCTTGTTCATGCTTTCCAGCGTCGTGTACTTGTCCTTGTCCGTTTTTCGAATCAGGGCCACTTTACCGAAGGGCGCGTATCCCGGCAGAAACTCGTACTGGGAAACCCGGGTCGGATTTCTCGTGATGCCGCCCAGGGCAAGGTCGTACTTGTCCTCTTTGAGGTCGGTCAGGAGATTCTTCCAGACCGTCGGCACATACTCGACCGTGACGCCCAGTTCCTTCGCGATGAGCTCGATGACATCGATGTCATAACCCTCGTATTTTCCGTCGGTCAGCATGGAAAAGGGCCTGTAATCCCCGGGTGTTCCCACCCGCAGCACTTTTTTGGAAAGAATCGCGTCCAAACGGTCCCCCGCGTAGGCGCAGGCGGCGGTCAGCACGACCAATACCGCAATCAGCACATTTCTCAAACTTTTTTTCATGGTAACCCCCTTGCTATAACAGTTATTTTTTTGTTGCTTTTTTACACGATTTTATTTGAGTACGCCGATTTCTTTGTAATATTTTTCGGCGCCCGGGTGGAGCGGCAGATTGGCGATATCGCTGACGGCGTCGGCGGCTTTGACGCCGGTGAGACCTTTGTTGCTCTCGGCCAGTTTCTCCACATTTTCCCAGAATACCTTGGTGAGGTCATAGACGGTCTGCTCGCTCAAATCCGCCGTCGTGAACATGACCATTTTGATGGCCGTCGTCTGGATGTCCTTGTCCTGCCCGGCGTAAGTCCCCGCGGGGATCGTGAGTTTGGCGTACCAGGGATAATCTTTTTGCAGATTGGCGATCACGGCGTCGTCGATGTTGAGGATCACGGCGCCCGCAGTGGAGGTGGCTTCCGTCACGGCGGCGTTGCCGAGGGCGGCCATGATCCAGGCCCCGTCAAGCTGCTTGTTCCGGATCATGTCGACGGCTTCCGTAAAGCCGATGTTTTCCACTTTGATGTCGTCGGGATACTTCAGTCCGGCGGCGGTAAAATGGTTCTTCGATTCCCCTTCGGTGGAGCTTCCGACGGCGCCTGTGGCAAAGTGGGCGCCCTTCATCTTGGCGAGGCTGTCGATGCCCGAGGCCTTCGTGACGATGACCTGGTTGGGGTTGTAGTACAGCCCGCCGATCACGCGGAATTTCTCGTTTTTCCGTCCGTCAAAGGTCCCGGTTCCCGTGTAGGACTCATAGCAGTTGGAGCTGATCGCGATGCTGACCTGGGCTTCCCCCATGGCGAGAAGGTTCAGATTTTCGACGCCGCCGCCCGAGGCCTGGGAACTGGCTTTCACATAGTCAATTTTTGTCGTCCAGAGGTTGGTGATGGCGGCCCCCAGCGGATAGAGGGCGCCGGTTGTGGCGGCCGTGGGGAAATTGATCGTTACCGTAGATTTGGCAAAGGCTGTCGCGCCTGCCAGTAAAACGAGGATCAGTACACAAATTTTGCAGAACAGTTTTCTCATGATGTTATTCCATCTCCTTCTTTTTTTGGTATATTTGAATGATAAAAATCACTGCGAACAAGATGAGGCCGGCGACATCAGAAATCCTTTCGGGGCTGATCGTACAGAGGGCGGCCACAAACAGCGCGGCGCGCACGGGCCAGCCCAGTTTCCGGAAAAACATGCCCTGAAGGGCCGCGGTCAGGCCGATGACGCCGATCGTCGCCGTCGCCGCGGCTTGCGCCGTCGTCAGGAAGGGCGCGTCCGTCGCCCCGATCAAAAGGACCGGATTCCCCAGAAAGAAAAAGGGGACAAGAAAGCCGGTCATGCCCAATTTCATCGCGATAAAGGACGTCTTTGTCTGATTGGCGCCCGCGAGACCCGCGGCCACATAGGAACTCATGGCGACGGGAGGCGTGATATTGGACAGGCAGGCGTAGATCAGGCAGAACATGTGGGCCGCCACAGGCAACACGCCGATATCGATCAAAACGGGAATCGCCACGGCCACCACAATCACGTAAGCCGCGACGCCGGGGACGCCCATGCCCAAGATCGTACTCATGATCATGACCATGAGGCCGCCCAGATAGAGCTGGTCCTTCCCGACGACCGAAAGGATCACGTAGCCCATGGAAAGCCCGAGGCTCGTCAGAGACACCGTCCCGATGATGATCCCGATTACGACGCAGGAAATCCCGACGCCGACAGCGCCTCTGGCCCCTTCGTCCAGGGCTTTCAGAATGACGGCCGGGGACATCCGCGTTTCCTTCCGGAAGGCCGCCGCGAGCACCGTCGCGATGATCGCGTAAACGGCCGCGTAAAGCGGCGTGTAACCCATAAACATCATGGCCATCAGGACCGCGAGGGGAATCACGAGATGACCTTCCTTTTTGATGACTTCCAGAGCGCCGGGAATATTTTCGGGCGAAAGTCCCTTGAGTCCCAGCCGTTTGGCCTCGAAATGCACGGCAAACATCAGCGAAAGATAATAGAGAAAGGCGGGAATCGCCGCCGCAACCATGACCTTGCTGTAGCTCATCCCCAAAAATTCCGCCATGACGAAGCCCACGGCCCCCATGATGGGCGGGCAGAACTGCCCTCCGGTGGACGCCACCGCTTCCACGGCCGCCGCGAATTCGCTGCGGTAGCCGGTTTCCTTCATCAGGGGGATCGTAATGGTCCCGGTTGTTACCACATTGGCCACGGCGGATCCGTTGATCATGCCGATCAGGGCGCTTGCCACGACGGCGACCTTGGCGGGCCCCCCCGGCGATCTTCCCACGAGCGTCATGGCCACGTCGTTGATGAACTTGCTGAATCCGCTGTATTTGAGAAAGGCCCCGAAGAGCACAAAGAGAAAAATATAGCTTGCCGAAACGCCGATCCCGACGCCGAAAATTCCCTGACTGCCCCAGGAGAGGTGGCTCAGGACCCGGCGCAGGGAAAATCCGTTGTGTCCGAGACTACCGGGGATGTATTTCCCGATAAAATTGTAGAGAAAAAAGACGAGTCCGAGGACGGCGAGACTGGTCGACGCCCGCCTTGCGGCCTCAAAGACCAGCAGGATCGCGGCTGCTGCGACAATATACTCAAATTTTGTGAAAAAGCCCATGCTCCGGGCGACTCTCGGATAATTCACGATCATATACCCGAACGTCAGGACGGTCAGCGCGACGAGAACCAGATCCCACAGGGGAGGCGCCGTCCGGCGTTTGCGTTCTTTTTTGACCGTCGGATACAAGAGGAGCGTGAAGATGATGAGAAACATGCAATGGCCCATTCTGAGGCTCATGGCGTTGATGGTCCGGACATTGACCCAGACCTGCAACAGGGCCCAGGCCGCCAGAAGGCCCACAAGAAGCTTGGCGAAAGGCCCCTCGTATATGCGCGTCCGCGCGTCGGCGTCCTTTTCCTCCAGGAGTTTTTGCGCGATTTCTTCTATGTTTTGCTGTGCCAATTGGTATCCTCCGCGATGTTTGATTTTCGAAAATATGGCTATATTATATCACAAAAGAGAAATTTTCCCTATATGTTCACCGAAAAAATTGCGCCGGTATGTCTCATATCATAGCACATCCGGAAAAAAGGGTACAGCCCACAATTAAAAAAAAATCTTTGTTCGCCCCGCTTTTCTGAAAAAGCCCCCTTTTCGCAAATTCCGGCGCACACCGGGGAAAAACCTGTTCGGTCTGCTTGCGCGCTTTTGTTTTCATCGGGAAAAATACGAAAATTTCGTGCAAAAATTTCAAAGATCCTGTATAATAAAGGTGGTAACAAAAAATGAATACTCGGACGGTTAACATGCAAAATCTCGAAAAAGCAAAAACAAAATTGAAAAAAGCAAAGAAAATCGTGGTCAAGGTCGGCACATCCACCCTGACCCACAGCAACGGCAAAATCAACCTCGAGCTGATCAATAAGCTCAGTTGGGTCCTGACGGCGCTGATCAACGAAGGACGGGAGTTGATTCTCGTCACCTCAGGCGCCATCGGCGTAGGGGCCACAAAGCTGAATTTCCGCAAACGACCCACGGTGGCCGAGGAAAAACAGGCCGCGGCGGCCATCGGACAGGCCGCCCTCATGCAGATCTACCAGAATTTTTTCGGCCAATACAATCAGACGACGGCCCAGATTCTTTTGACGAAAGACGACTTCAAAGACGGGGAGCGCAAGACCAATACCCGCAACACCTTCGCCACCCTGCTCCGCTTCGGCGTCCTTCCGATCGTCAACAACAATGATACGATTTCCACGGACGAAATCGGTTTTTCCGATAACGATATCCTGTCGGCGGGCGTCGCCTCCATCCTCAACGCGGATCTTTTGATCCTCATGACCGATATCGACGCGCTCTACGACAGCAATCCCAAGACAAATCCCGGAGCGAAACGGATCCCCTATGTCCCGAAGATCTCAAAGGAAGTGGCCGACGTCTCGGGCGGCAAGGGGAGCACATTCAGCGTGGGCGGCATGGAGACAAAGATCGCGGCCGCGGAACTGTGCTACGAACACGGAGTTCTCATGGCGATTCTCGACGGCTCTGATCCCGCGGGAATCCTTGATCTCATCGGCGGAAAAGATCTCGGCACCATCTTTGATGTCAAGGGGGAATAAAATGACGCTGGAAATGATCGGGCAGGCCGCGAAAAAAGCGGCCGCTGAACTGGCCCAATGCTCAACGGACAAAAAAAATAATGCGCTCCGGCAGGCAGCTGACGCCCTCGTTGCCCGCTCGGCGGAGTTGCTTGCGGAAAATCTAAAAGACGTCGGGGCGGCTGTCCGGAACAAAGTCAAAAGCGCCTTTATCGACAGGCTTACGCTGACGGAAAAACGAATTGCCGATTTGGCCAAGGGCCTCCGGGACGTGGCGGCCTTGAACGATCCCGTGGGCGAATACGTCCTGACCAAGACGCTTCCCAACGGCCTCATTTTAGGGCAAAGGCGGGTCCCCCTGGGCGTCATCGCCATCATCTATGAGTCCCGGCCCAACGTGACTTCGGACGCCTTCGGCCTCTGCCTCAAAGCCGGAAACGCGACGATCCTCAGAGGCGGCAAAGAAGCCATCGGGACAAACCTCAAAATCGTGGAAATCCTCAGGGAAGCCCTCGCGCAAAGCGGCGTCAATCCAGACGCCGTCCAGATCCTCTCCGACACGAGCCATGAAACGGCGGCAAAGCTCATGGGTCTCCGGGAATATGTGGACGTCCTGATCCCCAGAGGCGGCGCCAACCTCATTTCGAGCGTCATTCAAAACAGCTCCGTCCCCTGTATCGAAACGGGGCTCGGCAACTGTCATGTCTTCATGGATGAAAGCGGCGACCCCCAAAAGGCGGTCCCGATTATTATCAACGCCAAGACCCAGCGGCCGGGGGTCTGTAACGCCATGGAAAAGCTCCTGATCCACGAGGCGATCTATCAGGACTTCGCGCCTGTGATCGCGGCGGCCCTGCGGGAAAAAGGCGTCGAAATCCGCGGCGACGACAGGATCGCCGCCGTGGTCCCCGAGGTGATTCCGGCCACGGAAGAGGACTGGTATACGGAATATGAAGACTATATTATCGCCATCAAGGTCGTCAAAGATCTCGACGAGGCCATCGCCCACATCGGACGCTACAGCACGAAGCACTCGGAAGCCATCATCACCGAGCATTACGGCAACGCCCAGCGTTTCCTCAACGAAATCGACGCGGCGGCCGTCTACGTCAACGCCTCCACGCGCTTTACCGACGGCGGGGAATTCGGCTTCGGGGCCGAAATCGGGATCAGTACGCAAAAATTGCACGCGAGGGGTCCCATGGGGCTCAAAGAACTCACGAGCACAAAATACGTCATCTACGGAAACGGACAAATCCGGAAATAAACGCGGCGTCCCGGGACGCCAGGGAGTGGATCACTATGAATATTATGCTGTTTGGAGCGCCGGGCGCCGGCAAGGGCACACAGGCAAAATTCATCGAGGAAAGATACGGTATTCCCCAGGTATCCACGGGCGATATCCTGCGAGCGGCCGTAGCCGAAGGGACACCCATGGGGCTTGAGGCCAAACGCTACATGGGGGAGGGGAAACTCGTGCCCGACGAGACCATGATCGGCGTCATCCGCGAACGGCTCGTCAAGGACGACTGCCGCAAGGGCTTCATTTTGGACGGCTTCCCCCGGACGCTGCCCCAGGCCGAGGCTCTGGACGTCCTGATGAAGGAAATGGGGAAGACCCTCGACAAAGTCATTTCCCTCAATGTCCCCGACGAGCTGATCGCCGAGCGGGTAACGGGGCGGCGGGTCTGCAAATCCTGCGGCGCTTCCTTTCACGTCAAATTTTCCACGCCGAAAAAAGAAGGGATCTGCGATCTCTGCGGCGGGGAGCTCTTTACGAGAAAAGACGACAACGCCGAAACCATAGGAAAGCGACTCGTCGAATACCACAAACAGACGGCCCCCGTCTTTCATTACTACAAGGAAAAAGGTCTCCTGGCGGAACTGGACGGAACAAAGGACGTGGCCCGGGTGACCCAAGAAATTTTCGCGCTGCTGGGCTGAAACCCGGAACGGAGCGAGGATCGGAGAACAATTTTTCATGGCATTGATCAAAACATTGGATGAAATCAAAAAAATCAAAAAGGCAAACGAAATTCTGGCCCGCCTGTACCGGGACATCCTGCCGCCCCATATCCGGCCGGGCGTCACGACAGGCGAAATCAACGCAATCGCCGACGATTATATCCGCTCGCAAGGAGCGAGGCCGGCCTGCATCGGCGTCCCGGGGGCCGTACAGCCCTTTCCGGCGGCCTGCTGCATCTCCGTCAACGAGGAGGTCATCCACGGCATACCCGGCGGGAGAAAGCTCCGGGCCGGAGACGTGATCAGCATCGACAGCTGCACGGAACTGAACGGTTATTACGGGGATGCGGCGATCACCTACCCCGTGGGGGAAATCGACGAAGCCGCCAAAAAACTCCTTGAAGTCACGGAAAAAGCCAGGGAAATCGGAATCGCTCAGGCCGTTGCGGGCAATCGGATCGGGGACATCAGCCACGCGATCCAGCGCTGGGTTGAACAACAGGGCTTTTCCGTTATCCGGGAATACGCGGGGCACGGCGTCGGCAACGATATCCACGAAGATCCTGTGATTCCCAATTACGGCAGGGCCGCGCGGGGCATGAAAATCGAAAACGGTATGGTCCTCGCCATCGAGCCCATGGTCAACGCGGGAAGTTATAAGATCGCGCTTCTTGCCGACGGCTGGACCGTCGTCGCCAGGGACGGCAAAAAATCAGCCCATTTTGAGCACTCCATTGCGATCGTAGACGGAAAACCTCTGATACTGAGCATCGAGGACTGAGAAGGCACAAAAAATTGAAAAAAACCATAAATTTTCTCACGAAACGCTGGACTTATTCCAAATAAAATGGTATAATACTATGTATTTCTATTCGATCGGAGGAAACATGTCGAAGAAAGATGTAATCGAATTAGAAGGGACGATCGTCGAGGCCCTTCCCAATGCTATGTTCAAAATTGAACTGGAGAACGGGCACACGATATTAGGCCACATTTCCGGCAAGATGCGCATGAACTACATCAAGATCCTGCCGGGAGATACGGTAACCGTACAGATCTCCCCCTATGACCTGTCAAGAGGACGGATCGTGTACAGAAAGAAAAATTAACCATCAGAAAACAGAACGAAAACCAGAGAAAAAGGAGGCGAACACCGTTGAAAGTAAGAGTATCGATCAAACCCATGTGCGACAAATGCAAGATCATCAAACGGCACGGAAAAATCCGGGTCATCTGCGAAAATCCGAAACACAAACAGGTACAGGGCTGATGCGGCGACGCGAGGCGGCAATTGACAATCAAACAAAATCTTGAAAACGGACAATTCTATTGTAAAGACATGGCGCGCCGTAGGGCCGTTATCCCGGAAAATCACGCGATTTGCGGGACCATGTCGAGGAAAGTATTTCTGCCTGTTTTTATTTACAGGTAAAATAGATTGATTTCTGATCAATGACCAAGGAGGAAAAAGTTTGGCAAGAATAGCAGGGGTCGATATCCCCAGAAACAAGAGAGTCGAAATCGCTTTGACTTATATCTACGGAATCGGGAGACCGACATCGCAGAAAATATTGAAAGATACCGGCGTCAACTTTGACACGCGGGTCAAAGACCTGACGGAAGAAGAAGTCAACAAAATCCGGGAAGCCATCAAAGACGTCCGGGTTGAGGGTGACCTGAAGAAGGAAGTCAGACTGTCCGTAAAACGTCTGATGGACATCAAGTGTTACAGAGGCTTGCGGCACAAAGTGGGGCTCCCCGTCAGAGGGCAGCACACGAAGCGTAACGCGAGAACGGCCAAGGGTCCCAAGAAACCCATCAAGAAATAAGGAGGAGGTCAAAAGTTGGCTAAGAAACCAGTAGCGAAAGTGAAGAAAAAGACGAAGAACATTCCCGTGGGCGTCGTTCATATCCATTCCACGTTCAACAATACCATCATTGCCATCACGGATCCCGAAGGACGGGTAGTGAGCTGGAGATCCGGCGGAACGTCCGGCTTCAAGGGCACAAAGAAGGGAACGCCCTTCGCGGCCCAGATCGCGGCCGAACAGGCGGCCAACATCGCCAAAGACAACGGCATGCGCAAAGTGGAAGTCAAGGTCAAGGGACCGGGCTCGGGCCGGGAAGCCTGTATCCGCTCCATCCAGGCCACAGGCCTCGAAGTGACCAAGATCACAGACGTAACGCCCTTCCCCCACAACGGGTGCAGACCGCCCAAGAGAAGACGGGTGTAGTTTTGCCCGGAAGGGACTATTCGGACGTCCTTTGGGGACGGAATCACACAGAGCAGTTCAATTCAGATTAAGGAGGAAAAACACAAGATGGCAAGAAATAGAACGCCGATATTGAAAAAATGCCGGGCTCTCGGTTTGGATCCCGTGGTTTTGGGTGTCAGCAAATCCTCCCGGAGAGGTATCCGGCCCAACGCCAACAAAAAACCGACGGAATACGCGATTCAGTTGAAAGAAAAGCAAAAAGCGAAATTTATTTATAACGTCATGGAAAAACAGTTCCACAAATTATACGAGGAAGCGGCCAGAAAGCTGGGCGTAACGGGCTTGACCCTCATCGAGTACCTCGAACGGCGGCTCGAAAACGTCGTATACCGCCTGGGCTTTGCCAAGACGCGGCGGCAGGCGCGGCAGATCGTCAGTCACGGACACATCACCGTAAACGGCAGACGGGTGGATATCCCCTCTTACCGGGTGAAAGTCGGAGACGTGATTTCCGTTGTGGAAAATTCCAAAAACCTCGTCGTGATCAAAGAGGCTCTGGAAGAGTCAAGAATTCCCGCGTGGATGGAATTGGATAAAAGTGCTTTTACCGGAAAAATTTTACAAAACCCCACAAAAGAGGACCTGGATTTTGACCTGAATGAATCCCTGATCGTAGAATTCTATTCCAGATAATAACACTTTTATTTAGGGAGTTGATTAAATGTTAAAAATAGAAAAGCAAGCGAGAGGAATTCATATTACTGAGAATAAAGAGAGCGCGTTTAAGGGGTCATATGTAGTGGAACCGCTATACCGGGGATATGGGAACACAGTTGGGAATGCCTTGCGTAGAGTTTTGCTTTCTTCTATTCCGGGCGCCGCGATCAAAGGGATTCGCATCGAAGGAGTATTAAGCGAATTTTCGGTGATTGAGGGCATCAAAGAGGCCGTGACGGAAATCGTACTCAATGTCAAAGAGATCGTGGTCAAGGCGGAAAGCGCCGGCGAAAAGCGCATGACGCTCTCTGTCAAGGGGCCGAAAGTCGTGACGGCGGCGGATATCATCCCCGACCTCGGATTGGAAATCGTCAACCCCGAACAGGTGATCTGCGACATCACCACAGACCGGGAACTGGACATCGAATTTCTCGTGGATACCGGCGAAGGCTTCGTCGTATCGGACGAAATCGACAGAAAGGACTGGCCCGTGGACTACATCGCCGTGGACGCCATCTATACGCCGATCCGGAAGGTGGCCTACAACGTCAAAGATACCATGGTCGGCCGGATGACGGATTTCGACAAGCTGACCATCGACATCGAGACCGACGGCAGCGTGGAGATCAGAGACGCCATTTCCTATGCCATAGAGCTGTTGCAGCTGCACTTCGCGCCCTTCCTCGAGATCGGCACCAAGATGGAGAACCTGCGCGGCGAGAGCGAAGAAGAAGAGCCCCAGGAAGAGCCGAAAAAAGAAGAGAGCGTCCTGAGCGCCAAGATCGAGGAGCTGGATCTGACCGTCCGGTCCTTCAACTGTCTGAAAAAGGCCGGCATCGAAGAGGTCAGCCAACTGGCCAAGCTCTCCATGGGCGAGCTCCTGAAAATCAGAAATTTAGGGAGAAAATCGCTGGACGAAATCCTTGAGAAAATGAAGGAATTGGGTTACGATCTGTCGCAAAACGGATCCGGAGAAAACTAATTAAGGAGGAGAAACGGAAATGAATCACAATAAATCGTATCGCAAATTGGGCAGAAGAGCCGACCACAGGATGGCCATGCTGAAGAACATGTCCGTCTCCGTGCTCGTGCACGAACGGGTGGAGACCACGGTGACCCGGGCCAAGGAAGTCCGCAAATTTGTAGAACGGATGATCACCTTCGGCAAGAAAAATACGCTGGCTTCCCGCAGGAACGCCTTTGCCTTCCTTCGGAACGAATATGCCGTGGCAAAACTGTTTTCGGATATCGCGCCGAAATACGCCGAAAGAAACGGCGGCTACACACGAATCGTGAAAACATCGGTCCGCTCCGGAGATTCGGCGGAAATGGCCATTCTCGAGTTGGTATAAAACCGCTTGTCCATGAAGAAAACGCTCTGAACGGGGGTAAGGTTACGCCCGCGGAGAGCGTTTTTTATTTACCGGAAAAATGGAAAGGCTTTTGTCTGTCCGGTGAACAAAAAGATTCCCGCTCTCTTGACAGGCGGGCAAAATTGTGGTAATATCATAGTGTACAGATTTAGAATACATTGTATACAAAATTTCGCGCAACGTTCTGATTTGATACATATACTATGGTAATATCAGGAGGAGAAAACGATGAAATTGAAAAAAATGTGGATCACGGGACTTTGTTTGTTTATGCTTTCGGGCGCGCTCTTCGCGAAGAAGATCGCGGTGACCTTCGCGGGGACGGAAGCGGCCACCACGGGTCAGAGCCGGATGATGCAGGCCGTGGCCGACAAGCTGGTCGCCAGCGGCAAATTTGAGGCGACGGTTCTCGTAAACGGCGCCCTTTCCGGAGATACGGACGCCCTTGTGACCCAGGCCAAGATGGGCGTACCCCTGGTGGTTCCCTCGGACCCCGGGAGACTGGCCAGCCAGTTCAACATTCCCGATCTCAATATCCTCATGGCCCCCTATATCCTCACGGATCCCGCGGTCCTGACAAAATTGCCCGAGACGCCCCTTTTCAATGAGTGGCAGGAAAAACTGAAGGCCCAGGGGATTTATTTCGCGGCCGACATGTACAACGGCTTCCGGAGCTTCTACACGACAAAACCCGTGGCCAAAGTCGCCGACCTTAAAGGTCTGCGGATCAGGGGATTCGGCAACGCCATCGGCAACGCCCTGGCCAAATATTTCGGCTTCGCCAATATCGGCATTACCTGGGGCGAAGTGCTCCCCGGCATCCAACAGAAGACCCTGGACGGCTGCGAAGTGCAGGTCGCCACGGCTTACGGCTCGGCCATCTACGAAGTCGCCAAATACCTGACGCTGACAAAGCACTATATGTTGCAGAGCTCTTTCGTCTGCTCCACAAAGCTGCTGGACGGCATGTCCGCCGAGGACCGGGAATTTTTCCTGAAGACGATCCGGGAGACCGCCACCGAATACAGCCTGATCATCGCGTCGGAAGAGACGAAATTCTACGATCAGATGAAGGAAAAGGGCGAGACGATCACCGAAGTGGATCTGAAGGAGTGGCAGGACGCCATCGCGCCCCTGTATACGAACAACGATCTGAAATTCACCGAAGGGCTCAAAGACAGATTGTTCAAAGAACTGGGCCTGTAAGACGCGACAACGCAAAAAATCCTGAGGAGGGAGCGGCGGGGATAATCCCCGCCAGCGAACTCCTCTGTTTGCAAATACGGAGGTCCTATGAAAAAAATCTACGCGGCCTTTTGCAAGATTGAGGTCGTTTTGTGTTGCGCGGGCTTCATGTTTCTGATTGCCTTCGTCTTTCTATCGGCCATATTGCGCATGTTTCGGGTATCTCTTTCCTGGAATATCGACCTGGCCATGCTGCTCTTGGCCTGGACGGCCTTTATGGGGGCCGATATCGCCTGGCGGAGCGGGCAGTTGGTGGGGATTGATCTCTTTACCCGGAATTTTCCCGAACGCGTGCAAAGAGGCGTCGAAATCCTGATTTACGTTATCATTCTCATTACGATGGCCGTGATCTTTATTTTCGGCATGCGCCTCGCCTGGACCGAACGGGTCCGGACCTACCAGTCCATGCCGATCCCTTACTCATTGGTCACGCTGGGATTGGCGCTTCCGGCCGCTTCCATGGTCATCTCGACAATCCTCAAAATCCGCGGCGCCGTCGGGCGTTACGGCCAAACGGGAGGTGGGCGATAGCATGGGCTTACTGATCTCCTGCTTTGTGATTTTTCTCGTTCTCGGCATGCCGATTGCTTTCGTGATCGGGATCGCCGGTTTCGCCTATTTCGCGTCCCAGGCCATTCTGCCCTTTGAGGGAGCCGTGCAGATGGTCGTGCTTCAGAGCCAGTCTTTCGCCTTTCTGGCTGTCCCCTTCTTTATTTTCGCGGGGAATCTCATGAACGTTTCGGGCATTACGGAGCATCTGCTGAGCCTCGCGCGGCTTTTGACCCGGCGCATGTATGGCGGAACGGCCCAGATCAGCGTTGTCTTGAGTACGCTCATGGGGGGCGTATCGGGCTCGGCCACGGCGGACGCCGCCATGGAGACCCGGATCCTCGCTCCGGAGATGATGCGGATCGGTTACAGCAAAGGCTATATCTGCTCGGTCAACTGCCTCACGGCCCTGATTACGGCCACGATCCCGCCGAGCCTGGGGCTCATTATTTTCGGCTTTGTCGGGGAAGTCTCCATCGCACGGCTCTTCGCGGGGGGAATCATCCCCGGAATCCTGATGATGGCCTTCCTGATGGCGACCACCAGCGTCACGAGCCGACTCAAGCGCTACGATCCGCCCAAGGCCGACGCGCCAAAGCTCACGATGAAAGAACTCCTGGACAACCTCAAGGATTCCGCCTGGGCCCTGATGTTCCCGATCATCCTGATCTTCGGAATCCGCTTCGGTCTCTTCACGCCGTCGGAATCGGGGGCCTTCGCCGTCGTCTACGCCCTCGTGATCGGAAAATTCGTCTATAAAAAGCTCACGTGGCAGACCTTCAAGGAAGCCCTCGTAACGACGATCAAAGATAACGGCGCCATCATGCTTATTATCGCCATGTCGGGCCCCTTCAGCTACGCGATCACCTGGGTGCGGGTACCGGTCGTCTTAAGCCGGTTCCTGTTCGGCATAACGACAAACCCGCAGATCATGGTGCTCCTGATGCTGGGCTTCCTCTTTATCTCGGGCATGTTCGTGGACAGCAACGTCAATTTCCTGCTGCTGACGCCCATATTCCTCCCCATGGTCAAGCAAATGGGGATCGATCCCGTGCATTTCGGCGTCCTCATGGCGACCATGGTGACTCTGGGGGTGATGACACCTCCCATCGGCTCGGCCCTCTACACGGTCTGCGGCATCATCGACTGCCCTGTGGAGGAATATACGAAAGAATCGCTGCCCTTCCTGGGCGCGGTGATTCTCGAACTGGCAATCCTTGTGTTCTTTCCCGGCGTCGTAACCTGGATACCGAACATGATTTTTGGTAAATAACAGATGAAAAAAGGAGGTAATTATGGAAAACGCAAAGTGCAAAAAACCTTTGATACTCCTCGTTCTCTCTCTTGTTCTCCTGATTATCGGCGCGTTTATTTCCCGTTATATCTGGACGTCGAAAGGAACCGTACGCATTGAGGAAGTGGAATTTACCGATGACAACGGCGCTCCGCTCCGGGGGATAGTCTATATTCCCAATGGGGTGACGGCGGAAAATCCCGCTCCGGGTGTCATCGTCAACCACGGCTATTCTTCGTCCACGGACGCGCTGGAACTGGACGCCATCGAACTCTCGCGCAGAGGTCTCGTCGTGATGGCCATGGACGGCTATGACCACGGGACTTCGGGCGCGCCCACGCCCCTGAAAAAAGCCGACGCCACCACCGGCGACTACGGGATTTACTCCGTTGTCCAATATTTTGGGAAACTGCCCTATGTGGACAAGACGAAGATCGGCGTAACCGGCCATTCCATGGGCGCGGAAAATTCCCGGGGCTCGACCCTCCGGTCCTACCAGGCCCATGAGACCGATCCTTCGATCATCACGCCCAAGGCCGTCTTCCTTCAGGCCAATTCGCCGAAGCTGACCAAGGAAGGCGTCGAACCTCTGAACGCCTACCCGATTGACTACGGCGTAAGCGTCGGCCGCTGGGATGAATTCGCGATTATGCTCTGGGGCATCCCCAAGGCCTCCGATTACAAAAACACCAAGGCCTTCAAGGCCATGGTCGGCATAGAAGCCCCCGAGTACGACACGCTCTACGCCTACGGGAGCGACACGCCCCTGACCCGCGAGCAGGCCATACAAGCCGGAGAAGAAGGCAAGCTGAGAATCGGGTGGATCCAGGACAACACGCATTCCTTCCTCTGCTTCAACGGTCTGGCCGCCGCGAGAACCCTCGAGTTTTTCGACCTCTCGCTCTGCGGGGGGAAACTCGCCGAAAAACTTCCCTACACCGACCAAATCTGGCATTACAAGGTGATCGGCGCGTCCATGATGCTCGCGGGCTTTGTTTTGCTGATGATCGCCCTCGGCATGACCCTGCTGCAAACGGCGTTTTTCAAACCCATCGTGCAGCCGGAACCCGTAAGTCTCATCACGCTCCACGACGGGAAGGCCAAAGGCATGTATACGGCCTTTTATGTGTTTTCCTTCCTCGTGCCCGCCTTTCTCTTTACTTGGGCCAATGAAATCCGCGTTCACGCGACCTGGGCCAATGTCATCGCGCCCCAGATCAAGTTTCCGACTACGAATTTCTGGAACCTGCCCGTGGTAAACGGCGCGGTTGTCTTTAACGTCGTGCACGGGGCCATTATGATCGCGCTCTTCGCGGTGATCTATTTCCTGATCGCGAAACCCAACGGCGGTAAATTCTCCAGTACGGGCCTGACCGTATCGCCCGAAAAAATCGGAAAATCCATTCTGCTGGCCATCGTGGTCTTCGTGATCTTCTATATCGTCGTTCACATTTTCCACGCCGCGACCGGCATGGAATTCGGCTTCTACAAATTCTACATCAAAGCCATGAGCGCGGACAAATGGGGCAGATTCATCAAATACTTCCTGTTCTTCTTCGTGTACGCCCTGATCAGCGGCGTGCTCCTGAACAGCATTACGCGCGTCAACGGCCTCAAGGAATGGCAGAATTTCCTCCTGATGCTCGTCGTGAGCGTAGGCGGTCTCGCTTTGTTCCAGTTTGTAAACTATCAAGTGCTCTACAAAACCGGCTATCAGCTGCTGTTCTTCGTACCGGGAACGGCGGCGGCCAAAGGGGCCGTCCCCGTAGGGGCTCTGGCTGCGGCGGGACTGACGGGCGGCGGGCTGCCCAACTGCTACAGCGGCATCGTCCTCTACGCTTCGTTCTTCTCGGTACCGGCCGGAACGGTCCTGACCCGGGTATTTTACAAAAAAACCGGCAACGTATGGGCCGGCGCCATGCTGGTCGGACTCTTCTCCACGTTCCTCGCCGTGTGCGGCGCCAATGTGGGGCGGATTTTGTAAATCCTTCCAAGAGCCTTGCGCGAATAATTCAAAATGGGGCGGCGCAACCGCGCGCCCCATTTTGTGATGGATCGTTTTCCGATAAGTTGTTCCCGGACGGGCCTTCGCTTCTTTATCTGATCAGCACGAGATGGCGGGGAATCCCCTCGACCATCACCGGCGGCACGTCGCCCTGAATCAGCGGGGTCACATAATCGATAAATTCGTGGGTCACATAGGTCCCGTCTTCGGTGATCCAGTTCCTCGGCACCAGTTTTTCGTCATTGGCGATCTTGTGCACGTCGTAGATCCCCGTGGAGCACTGGTAGGGATCGTCGGAGACCCGGTCGATAACGACCATTTTGCCGCTTTCTCCTTCATCGGCGGCTTTGACGGCCGCTCCGCCCACCATGAAGGCCTCGTTGACGTCGATCCGCGACGACAGATGGGAGGCGCTCCGCTGCAGCGTGGAAAGTTCGATGCTCCTGGTCTTGACGCCCAATTCCCCCGCCACAAAGCTCGCCAGATAGTTGGCGGTGCCCGAAAGCTGTTTGTGACCGAAGGCGTCCACGTAATCGCTGGACGAAGCGACGTCGCAGACATAGCGCCCGTCCTTGAGCTTGATGCCTTCGGAAACGCAGACGACCAGCGAATGCTTCTTCTTAAACAGCGCCTTGACTTTTTCGATGAAGGCTCCGGGATCGAAAGGCAATTCCGGCAGGTAGATCAGATCGGGCCCGTCGCAGTCCTCGCCCCTGGAGAGGGCGGAGGCGCCCGTGAGCCAGCCGGCGTTTCTCCCCATGATCTCCACGATGGTGATCACGTCTTTTTTGTAGCTCAGACCCACGCCGTCCCGGATGAGTTCCTTGACCGAGGTCCCGATGTATTTGGCGGCGCTGCCGTAACCCGGCGTATGGTCCGTCAGGGCCAGGTCGTTGTCGATGGTCTTGGGGACGCCGATAAATTTCTGCTCGTGCCCGAACAGAATCGCGTAATCGTATAATTTTTTGATCGTATCCATGGAATCGTTGCCGCCGATATAGATAAAGCCTTCGATTTCCAGTTTGTTCAGAATTTCGAAAATCTTTTCGTACATTTGCTTGTTTTCATGGATTTCCGGCAGTTTGAAGCGGCAGGACCCCAGAAAGGCCGAAGGGGTACGCTTCAGAATCTCGCTGTCCAGCTCGTTTTTGATTTGGGTGGACAAATCCACGTATTGTTCGTCCAAAAATCCCTGGATGCCGTGAAGCATCCCGTAGATCTTTTGGAAGCCTCTGTCTTTCGCGGTTTTGTACACCCCCGCGAGACTGGAGTTGATGACGGCGGTCGGTCCGCCCGACTGCCCGACGATGATGTTTCTTTTCATTTCCTTTCATACCTCCGCTGATAATTGAAATTTCGGGTCACCGCGCTCCGGCGGGCCCGTTGTGGCGATCAATAGATAAAGCTGTCGTTGAAATAGGCGACAAGGGAACGCAGTTCTTTTTCCGTACTGCCGACGGTATAGATATCGATCCCCGCGATGCCGTTCTTGCAGGCATACTCAAGGGAAATGATCTGATCGTTTTTCGCGTTGGTCACGAGGTAAAAGCGGGAAGAAGTCGCGTTCCGATCGGGGTTGAAATAGGTGAGGACAAGCTTGTTGACGTAAGGGGAGCTCTTGAGGGAATTGACGATGATATCGAGCTCGGGCAGCATATCGGTCCGGAGGATCACGTCCTTGTCATAGGGCGACCAGGCTGTGCGGTAATTGGGCAGATGACTCGTGTCCGTGGAGATCTTCGTGTAGAATTCGCCGAAGGCCGAAAGGGAGATCATCTCCTTGCCGTTGATTTCGAGGCGTTCGATAAAATCCAGCATCCTTGTGTCTTCGGCTAAAAAATGCGCCACTTTTTCCGGCGGGACATAGTCCGTGTTCCGGAATGTATCGAAAAATTCCCGGTGTTCCCAATAATAATTATAGTCAATTCGTACGGGAAATGGCGATATTTCCGTGATCTCTGAAAATTCATCGAACATGAAATACGAACGGACATGAAGGATCTGGGCCATCATGCCCACGATAAAGATTTCGGCCTTGTAGCCGCCCACCGTACAGACGCCGACATTCACGCGATTGCCGACTTTTTCATTGATAATGGCGTTGATCTCCTCGATCAGGGCCCTGAGGCCGTATACGCGAAAATCCAGATGATTCCGCTTGTTCAGCTTGTAAATGATCTTTTTTTCCGTCGTTTCGCCCAATTTGTGCTTTTTGATGATTTTCTCCAGCACCTCGGCGGCCAGTTTTCCGTTTTCGGAATCGTGAACGACCAAAAAGATCCGTTTTCCGGAAAAAAAACCCTTGTCGAGCATGTTTTTCAGGGCGAAGGCTTCGGGACTGACGCTGGAGTCGCTGAGAATATCCCCGTTTTTTTTCTCAAAGTACTCGAGAATATCGTCGGCGACCGGACTGCTTTTTGAGGCCCGGGCCTCTTTATAGTCCTCCACAAGCTTCGTTCCTACGGTCATGATCAGATTGTCCATTTTCGTCCTCCTTTTTGTTTCAGGAACTGCGTTTTCCTTATATTATGCCACTTACCGCAAAAAATGTCAAGGGTTGAGGGAGAATTTGCCGTTTATTGCGGAAAAATTTTCCGCTTCCCCTTGACAGCAAGCCGGGAAACTGGTATACTTTTTAGAGCCGGGACAAATATCGGATGGAAAGGTGGCCGAGCGGTTGAAGGCACATGTCTCGAAAACATGCATACCCTCCGGGTATCGGGGGTTCGAATCCCCCCCTTTCCGCCATTTGAACATAACGCGAACCAGACATGAACGTTTTCAGGGATCAGGGTCGCTTTTGTTTTATTTTCCGGCAAACGGGGGCAAATTTGGCTGAAACACAAGATTTCAGGCTTGTCAATCGAATTTGATCAGAAGGAGGGGTGTTATGAGCGTAGTTTCCATCGTCAGAACAAAAGGGGAAGAGGAGAAAGCCATCGCGCAGGCGGTAAGGGAAGCGGTGCGGGAGGCGGGGGGCATGTCCGCCGTGGTGAAACCGGGCTGGACCGTCATCGTAAAACCCAATTGGGTGGCCGTTCCGCCTGAACGGCTCACGGGCGCCATAACCCGCTGGGAAGTGACGAAGGCCGTGGCCGATCTCGTCAAGGAGGCGGGCGCGAGACCCATTATCGCGGAGTCATCGGCCGCCGGCGTCGATACGGAAAAAGTGATCGAAAAAGCGGAATATACCATCCTACGGGAGCAGGGCTACGAGGTCATCGATCTCAAGAAAGAAACCCCTGTCCTCGCGAAAGTCCCAGGAAAGGGGAAAGTCTTTGATGAAATGCGGACCTGGGCGCTTGTCACGAAGGCCGACGCCTTTATCAGCGTTCCGGTACTGAAGACCCATGACCAGACGGAAGTGACGCTGGGCATGAAAAATATGAAAGGCTTGATCTCTGACGCCCACAAAAAGGACTTTCACCGCTATGGCGTCATCGAAGGGGTCGTCGATCTCCTGACGGTATTCAAGCCGGTCCTCACGGTCATCGACGGGACCGTGGGCCAGGAGGGGCTCGGCCCCATATTCGGCAATCCCGTTCCCATGGGCCTCATCATCGCGTCCACGGATATCGTGGCGGCCGACGCCGTGGGCGGCAAAATCGTGGGTTACGAACCGCGGGATGTGCCCATCACGGTCAGCGCCAACGCCCGGGGTCTCGGGGAGATGGACCTTTCGAAAATCGAAATCCGGGGCGTTCCCATTGCCGATGTGGCGCGCCGCTTCGTGCGGGCCTGCGAGACAAAGATCGAGGGGCTGCCGCCCTTTGAGCTGCTTTTTGACGAAGGGACCTGTACCGGCTGCCGGAATACGGTCGTCAGCGTCTTGATGGACCTCAAGACCCAAAATCTCGAGTCCTGTCTCAAGGACAAATGCATCGTCTGCGGGCCCTTAAAGGCCGAAAGAATCCCCGCTGGTCTTGCCAAAGAACAGCTGATCGTCGTCGGCATCTGCGCCAAAGCGCTCGCCGAAAAAGGGGTCTTTGTGCCCGGCTGCCCGCCCAACAATTCCTATGTGGTTGAGGCCGTCGTAGGGAAAGAAATCGGCGCCAGATACTGAAAAAAAGGATATTTTTATGAAAAGAGTTTTGGACAGACTGGTTCGGCGCTACAACACAAAAGCCTTCATCGATACGGATCCCGTGAAATTCCCCCGCCGCTGCAAAAAGCTGCAGGACATTGAAATCACGGCATTTTTGGTTGCGTCTGTGACCTGGGGCAACAGGAAAGCCATTTTGTCAAGCTGCGAGAAAATGCTTGAAAAATTGGGCCAAAGCCCCTATGACTTTGTGATGGAAGGCGCATATGAAAAATTGGGCGCGGGAAATATTCACCGCACGTTTTTTGAAGGCGATATGGCCCATATGCTGCGCGGTTTCCGGCTGATCTACGAGCAGAACCGGAGCATGAACGCCTTTCTCAAGCGGAAAAGAGTAAAAACGCCTTGGGACGTCGCCCGGGCGCTGCAGGCGGAAATGACCCGGGCCAACGACGGCCGCGTCAATCCCAAATGTATGCCGGTCAATTTTGAAAAAACGGCCCTGAAGCGGATCAACCTCGCCCTGCGCTGGCTTGTTCGGCAAGACGGCATTGTGGATCTGGGCGTCTGGGACTGTCTTTCCCCGGCGGACCTTTTTATTCCCCTCGATGTGCACGCGGGAAATACGGCCCGCCGTCTGTCACTTTTGCAACGCAAACAGAACGACCGGCAGGCCGTACAGGAATTGACCGCGGTTTTACGCGGGTTTTGCCCCGAAGATCCCGTCAAATACGATTTTGCCCTCTTCGGCGCCGGGATCGCGGAGCGGCTATGAGTCAGC